>DUIP01000176.1 GCA_013330285.1 Candidatus Poseidoniaceae archaeon | reverse complement strand
ATGCTTGGGCGAGCTGGACGCCCAAAATACGATGCCTTCGGGGAAGCATGGGTCCTTTGCAAAGGGACTGATGGTTGGGCGATTGCGGATGATGTCAGTCAAAGGTATTTCTTCGGACCGGTTGAATCAATCTCGTCAAAACTCTCGAGCGAACCTGCCCTTCGCACCCATCTTTTAGCCGCCATCGCTGCTGGGGGTTTCCGTCATCGTGGTGAGCTTGGCGACTTTTTCCAGGCGACCTTCCTGGGTGCTTCAGTTTCTCCAACCTACCTCAAGGAGCAGCTCGATCGCATGCTCGATTGGCTTGTAGAAGAACGCTTCATTCGGCGCGTGGGTATCGATGATGACTATGTTGCTCGCAGGGCTGACAAATCTGCAGAAGATGGTTTGGAAGAAGATTGGGATGATGAGATGCCAATTTGGGCATCCATTGCTCAAAGCACGGGCGGTGTCGATTTGCAAGCCCCCTCGAATTCGTTGACAACTCAAACCTTGAGTGGGGAATCTGCTTTCTCAAAAGCCACGCTTGGTTTTACAAAAGCTACAGATTTAGCGCAAGTTGGTGGCTGGGAGCAACCCTCGGGGGTTGATCATCACGGGATGACCTATGAGGCCACGATGATGGGTGAACGCGTCACTCAAATGTACCTCGACCCACTTTCAGCGTCGCAACTGCGTACAGGGTTGCGTCGTGCAGTTCGAAGATTGGTCCGGCAAAACGGCCCAGTCACAGAATTCAGTTTGCTACAACTCGCAACAACAACGCCAGATTTCAGCTCATTATGGGCCAAAAACAGCGATATGGAAGCAAATTCACTGCTTTGGCTCAAGGCCAACGCTATCGAAGATGAATTGTTGACCGACGTCACCCTTGCAGAGCGCCTTCTTGGCTATGTCAAATCGGCTTGGATGCTTGAAAAATGGATTGAAGAAGAAACGATGAGGGAAATTGAATCTGATCTGGATGTGAGTCCAGGTGATGTCAATCACCGCGTCGACCTCATGGGGTGGCTCCTCGCAGCTGCCCGTCAGGTGCTTCTCACCGATGATGTGTTTTCAGAGGACCATCTCGGCGAAATCGATCAACTATCAACCATGATTGATGTGTTGAGGCAACGGATTAGGCATGGTTGTAAGCATGACTTACTCAACCTCGTCAACATCAAGCACGTTGGACGATCACGTGCACGTGAGATGTCCAAGTTAGGGCTTCGAACGCCTAAAGATGTCCTCAGCATGTCAAGAAAACAGAAAAATGAACTCCTTGCTCTTCGTGGATGGGGTCCTGTGTTGTTGCAAAACATCATGGCTGAAGTGGAGAAAGTTGTTGAAAAAGAGAATCAAGCCGCAGGACAAACTTCGTCACCTCAGATTCACAAAGACGATGTCCCATTGTCAGGCGAACGGCAATCGGATGATTGAAAATTCCCGGCACCTTCGCCCCCTCATGGATGGATTTGATTTTCCGCACTTTTCATGGAATTCCACTTCACCAGTTGAAGCCGGAGTGTTCACTAAGGCGTTCTTGAAACATCGACCAACAGAACATTGGGTTCTGGTCGGCCCAGGCATCGCCCAATGCCATATGCAACTCTGGACAGCATGGAACAGTGCTGCACGGCGTCAACAGAGAGGTACCTCACTGGCCCGTTCTTTCGACGCAGAGTTCCTTCGCTACATGGCTGGTACACATCATGTCTCGGAAGCATTCAAGCGAGCAGGTGTTCGAGATGGAGATCAATCTGGTTGTTTTCTCGTCCTCCCTTTGATTGGCAAAGAAGGAGAAATGCCAGCCACACCATCATCTGGGGAGGTTGAACAACTTGAACGGCAAGCCTTGCAACTTGCCTCCTCAATGGACGTCGACATCCAAAATACCGAGCTTGAATGCAACATTGAAGGATCGAAACGTCTCGGTGTTCAAGTCGACGAACATACAGTCGTATCCTGTGATCTCATGATTGGCCATGTCCTGTCCTCAGAGTTCAATTCTTGAGCACGCATCAGAGTAGGGTTCAAGCACTATTGCGTGCACCGACCTCCATGGTGATGAGCGCAAGCCCCAATGACGACCGTTCCTTTGGCACAGGTCGCTACCTCCAACAAACGAAAATCCAAGCTGCTCTTGACCATGCACAAGACCTCGGAGCATCGTATGCAGAAGTCCGTTTAATGGCCATCACTGATTCAACAGTAGCCGTTCGTGATGGTAAACTTGAACGAGCGATTCCAGGCCAAGACATCGGTGTCACAATGCGCATTCTCGCAGATGGGGCCTGGGGTGTGCATTCAACTACAGACATCCTCTCGCTTCCCGGTCAAGTAGAATCAACGGTGAAACTCGCCAAGGCAGTTGCTGCTCGTAGGGCGTCCAAAGACCGACCAGTGGCACTTGCAGAGGTTCCAATTTTTGATGATGAAGTGCACTGGAGGCCAAAGAAAGATGTGCGAAATACAGATCTTGACACGAAACTTCACCACCTGATGACCTTGCATGACAGTGCAGCCGAAGACGATCGAATTGTTTCGGTCACGTGTGGGTGGCATGATGAGCACCTTCACACCGAATTGATGACTTCAGAAGGTATGAATCGTACATGGTCATTCCAACGCTCGCTGATCAATGCCACAGTCACAGGCCGAGATGGTGGCGATGTTGTTTCCTATAGAACAAGACATGGAGGAGAGGGCGGACTCGAAGTGATTGAATCTTGTGACCTTGGCGAACTTGGACGAAGTGCACAAATCGCAACCCTTCGTCTTTTGAAAGCCGAACGAGCACCCTCAGGTAAACTTCCTCTTGTGGCTGACCGTGACCTCACCGGTGTCTACATCCACGAAGCACTGGGGCATCCTTGTGAAGCAGACTTAGTTGCTGCTGGAGACTCATGCCTCGACGGTAAACTCGGTCAGGCGATCGGCAACAGCATTGTTACTGTGGTCGATGATCCTACAATGCGCGGGGGCTATGGCGCCCATCCAATCGATGACGAAGGACTTGATACACGTGAAAAATGTCTGATCAAGAACGGTGTCCTCACTGAATACCTCAATCATAGAGAGACCGCTCACCATTTCGGCATCACTCCAAACGCAGGAGCGCGTGCCCAAGATGGATTGCATCACCCCTTGGTGCGAATGTCAAACACTTTGATTCAAGGTGGAACGCACAATGATTTGGATGAATTGATTGAGGACATAAGTTACGGTGTGTACGCATGCGGGTCTCGTGGAGGCCAAGTCGACACCGGACGCGGTTCGTTCCAATTCGCAGCACAAGAAGCATGGTTGATCGAAAATGGTGAACTCACAAAACCACTCAAGGATGTGAGTGTTAGCGGTCTCACCTTACAAATTCTGAAGGATGTTGATGGTCTCACGCAAGATGCAAGGCTTGCTGCCCCTGGATTTTGCGGAAAAGGCCAGACTGTTCCAGTTGGCGATGGTGGTCCAATTATGCGAATCTCAGAAGCTTTGGTGGGGTGAAGATGCTACCAGATGACGCAGTTGATCGCATCAGTGAAGGGTGCAAACTCATCGGTGATCTATGCAAGAAAGAAGGCATTGCTCAATGGGAGGTTGTCGCTTTCCAATCCTATGGTCATCAACTTGACATCGAAGCGGGAAAGGTATCTCTTGCCGCTGGTGGCGGTGAAGGGGGCTATGGCATCCGGGTTGTCGAAGATGGGCGATTCGGCTATGCTTACCTCGTGGATGCAACCTCTGCAACCCCTGCAATTCAGCAAGCGCTCGATGTTGCCCGTGCCTCTCCAGCCATCAAAGGTTTTGTTCTTCCAAGCGCCGATGAAGCAGATCCAGTGAACGGCCTCTGCGATCGTCGTATCCTCGATCTTGGCCCTGAGGATTTGCTTGAGCAAGCTGATGCAGTCCTCAGTGAAGTCGCTTCCCTTGATCAGCGAGCCGTCGTGACCGGTGGTGGCCTTGGTGTTGGTGCAACGGCCTCAGCAATTCTCTCCAGCGAGGGCATCGAATCGTCCGGGATTACAACATCGCATGGCCTTGGCGTCCAAGTTTCAATCGATGCTGATGACGAACTCACCAGTTCTTACGAGGGGGATTCTGGAAGGCAATTGCTTGCTCAAGTACCACCTTGCATCGCTAGTGCAGTTCATTGGGCCCAAGTGACTCGAGGACCAATTGAGGTCAACAGTGAGCCACAAGATACGCCGGTGTTGATGACCAGCAAAGGGTTCTCACCATTATTCTCAATGGTGGTGCCAACCGCCTTACGCGGCGACCGTTTGGTACGCAACGAATCTTTTTGGTCAGGAAAACAAGGTGAAGTCGTCCTTGCTACCGATCTTTCACTGATTGATGATGGGCGCATGGAAGGCGGTAAATCAGCCAGTTCTCGTGACGGCGAGGGCGTAGCAAGCCGCCGTCAAACCTTGGTTGAAGATGGGCGCCTGATTGGATCGATGTGGTCCACTCGAGACGCTGCTCAACAGGTCGCAGAGGGACGGATTGATCATGCTGAGACCACAGGTTGTGCGGTCCGTGGCGGCCATCAATCTCCACCAGGAACTGGATGCAGTGATTTCACAATGGTTTCGAAAAATGGTGGTCATTCACAAGATGCACTGTTGGAACAAATGCAAGACGGCTACATCGTGCATAGCGTCATGGGCGCCCACACTGCAAATCCAACGAGTGGCGATTTTTCGGTCACGACCAGCACCATCCTCCGAGTATCCGAAGGTGAGATCCTAGGTCCGGTGAAGCAAGCAGGCTTGTCTGGAAATCTCGCAAAGGCCCTCTCTAGTGATGTTCGACTGGGCGACGATGTTCAAGTCCAGGGCTCCTATTCCTCTGGAAGTATGCACCTTCCAGATGTGTTGATGATGCAGGGCTTACGAATCAACCCAGCATGAAGAAAGTACCATTTTCTCGAGTGAAGTGGATTGTTCAAAATTCCTCACGGTATTGTTTAAGTCCTGTCGGCATCTTTGTTCATCTCCATGGAGGTCAAGGGAGTGTATAGACTCAACCAATCCGCACGAAAGCCCGCAGCCTGTTCTCCGTACAGGCATCAATCGAAAACGCCTGACGGGGGATTAGCTCATGTCTGAAAAGTATGAAACTCACGTCAAGGCAATTTTGTCAGAATGTCCAGATGCAGATCCAAAGGAGATCGCTGAAGCCTTTGCAAAATACGAGACAGAATTTTACATTCCACCTCAAGATGCCATGCGTTCAATCCTTCGTCGTTTCAAAGGAGAAAAATCAGTTCCAACAAATCGCAGCCCCTCACAAGGTGGAACATCTTCACCGAGGAACACGAAGAAAGTCAGCAAATTGAGTGAATTGAATGGCAATGATAAGGACGTCGAAATCGAAGTCGAAATCATCTCCCACAACATGCGTGAGCAAACCATTCGTGGTGAACAAAAGCAAATTGCATTTGGGCTTCTCGAAGACAATCCTTGGGAAGAGAAAGGAGAAAAGACACGTTGGGAATACAAAGACTGGGGCCCAAGTGCAAACCTTGCTCCAGGTTCAATCGTTCGAATTGAGGGCGCCTCAGTGAATGAATACCAAGGACGAATGTCGCTGAACATCAACCAATCAACACGCATCGCCGTGGTACGTGAGGGCACACGCCCCGTTGTAGCACCCGGTGAGCCACAAGACATCAATACGTTGCCAAGCGATGGATACGTCTGTGTTGTCGGACGCATCCTTGCCTCTCGACCTGACCAAATCCACAAAAAAGATGGATCAGGTTCAATTGACATCGTGAGAGGTAGAATCGCTGACGAAACTGGTACAATTGGCTTCCTTTCTTGGGAACCATTTGAACACCAAGTTGGCAGCTTACTGAAAATTGATGGTGCTCAGGTACGAACCTTTAGGGACACGCCCGAGCTCAATTTCGGTCGAACAACGAAGGTTGAGATTTTCCATGACAAGAATTTTGCAGACGCCGAATCGTTGTCTCAGCAAACCGTCCTTACAATCTCCGACTTACGAGATGGTGCCCGGGACGTTGACGCCGTCGTTCAAATTACTGAATGGGCAAAGAGGTCCTTCACCCGAGACGGTGAAGAACGCTTCTTGTGGTCGGGGCAAATTGCAGACCCAACCGGGCGCTGTCGAATGAGTGCATGGAGCGAATTGCCGATTTCAGAAGATCAACTTCCCGTGACCGTCCGGCTTAAGGGCGTACGTGTTCGGGCTTGGCAAGGTATTCCAGACATCACCGTTGACAACACGGACCAGGTGGAAATCCTTGAATCAACACCTTGGGATGATGCCCTTGATTTGACCAATCATACAGCCGAGGTTGAACTCCATGACCTGGCCAACGGAAGCAGCCGTGTCGGCGTTTCCACTTGCGCAATTATTGTGAGTGTTCGCGAGGATTCAGGTTTCATTCTACGTTGTACTGAATGCCGAAGAGTGCTCCGTGAAGGCGCATGTGCAGAACATGGGCCAAACAACGGGAACAGCGATATCCGTTTGAGGCTGGTCATGGACGATGGCCGTTCCAGTGTTTCGTTGCTGACAAACAAAGCCGCTACGCTTGAACTCTTAGGCATGGACGAGGATCAGATGAAAGCCGCCGTTGAAGAAGATGGTCAGATGGCCTTTGTCCAATCTCTACGAAGCAAACTGCTTGGACGTATGGTCAAAGCAACAGGTCGCACTATTGTCGATGAACAAGGTGCAATGATGCTTGCCGACGGTGCGAGTATCATGGAGGAAGACGCAGGAATGCGGGCAACTGAACTCCGTGCTCACTGGGGGGTGGCATGATGCAATCAGGCGGTCGAGTACGACGACAACCAGCATGGCACATGCTCGCTTCTGAATTCAGTGAAGCGACCCTCAATGAGAAGGGATCTGGCGAATATGACCCATCCTTTGTGATCACAAAACTTGGTGCAAAGGTCAATCGTGTCATCGTAGCAGGCCTTTTGGAACGTCTTGAAGTTCGAGAAACATCCAACGGCTCAACGCTCTATCAAGGGCAAATGCGAGATCCATCGGGCTTGCATTACTTCTCCGTAGGTGATTACGCCTCGGAATCGATGAGGGAACTTACGCTTTCGCTCGTCGAGAAAACGGAAGTCGGTGAACCTGTGCTTTTGTTGATGACCGCAAAATCACGCTGGTATCAAACAGATGAAGGTGCAGTGTACACTTCTCTTCGTCCCGAAGAAGCCTGTGAAATTGATGCGAAAACATACGCACTCTGGCTGACACGAGCATCTGAAGGTACACTTCAGCGAATGAAAATCCATAATGATTCACTTTCTGCAGAACCGACCCAAGAGGGCCTGAAAGCAGCTGGTGTCCCAGAACACATGATTGACGGGCTCCTCCTTTCAAGGAACCACTATGGCGAATTTGACACTGAGACCTATACGCTCAATGTGATGCAAGCGCTTGATATCGCTGAAGGACGAATGGATGCTGCGAGCCAACCGGCACCTGCGCCACAAACGACTCTGGAAAGTTCTGATTCGAGCGATGCATCTGATGAAGATGATGTCAAAGAGACGCTCGTCGCTATTATCGCTCAACTTGACCAGGGTGATGGAGTTGATTTTGAGACCGTCTTGACCAATGCAGATGCTCGTGGAATCGATCGTCAGTTGGCAGAATCGAAATTGGATGAATTGTCCAATGAAGGCACTCTTCACGAGCCTCGATTTGGCTGGTTTAGAATCGTATCCTGATTTGTTTCTCCCCCCAACATTGAAGACCTTCTCAGTGATGTGCAAAGCACAGGGGTCAACTGCATGGCTGGATTAGATTTCTTTATTCGTCCCGCAACTGGGACAACAAGTTCCGATTGGGTACGAATTCCAAATTGTGATATTCACGTACGATTGACCCGAAGACTGACACGAACCATCATTCGTGGCGAAGAGGGCGACAACCTCCATGACGAGGGCTCTGAATCAACGGTCTACACCGTGAGAGGTGAAGTCGATCTTGAGAATTACAAGCGAATTCTAAGCATGTTCAGAAGTGGACAACCATACATTCACGATCCATTTGAAGAACGGGACGTCAAAGTTCTGTTTGCTGCAATGGAATACGAAGGCACAAGCGAGGCCTTCATGTTTGAATTGATTGAAGATATTGTTTGAGGTGAACTTGATGCGGAAGTTAGACGAGCAGAGAGAAATTCTCTACGTCATTCGCACACTCGACGTCTTAATGTCATCAGGTGTTGGTCTTGAAGCTGCTATTCACACGATTGGGAGCGGAGGCTACGGCGTTATTTCTGAGGATTTTTCGTCGATGATGAAGCGATTACGCAAAGGAACCTCTGGTGGTTTGGATAAAGAACTCAAAGTGTTGCTGAAAAAAGCAGAATCCGAAGGCTACCGACGTCTTCTCAACACTATGTATTCCAACGTTACACAGAACACAGACATCGTTGAAACCTTGAGAAAGCAAGGCGTCAGGATGGAAAATGAGCGAACTGAATCGGTAAAGAAATACATCGAGGAACTCGGTGCGGTTCCTGAAACCCTGCTCTCAATTGGTATGATTGGACCAATTATTCTCGCCATTGTTGGATTGGTCCCACAATTGCTTGGTGATGGTGCTGAAGCCATTGTCGGTTCGATCGATCAAGGCATGATCAATTCCGTTGTCAATGGCGGTCTCGTCTTCACGTTGATTGGCATGATGTTAATTGGTCTGAAAGCACATACAAAGGACCCAGGGTTGTGATTCGATGATTTTTGGATTGCTTGAGACCTTTAATGGAAGTCCGCTCCTCCTTTACCTCTCTGTGATCGGTATTGCCTGTGCAGCAGGCGGCATTCCTCCTATGATGGAGCGCAAAAGACGCCGCTCTATAGAGAATGCACTTCCTGGCCTGCTCGAAGGG
>DUIP01000061.1 GCA_013330285.1 Candidatus Poseidoniaceae archaeon | reverse complement strand
GCACATTACGTGGTAGGTGGGCTAGATGTCGACGATATTGGCCGCCCTCACGTTCGTTCATCCACCGATTTGATCCCTGGATTGTATGCCATTGGCGAAGTCGCCTGTACGGGAATGCACGGAGCAAACCGTCTGGCTTCCAACAGTTTACTTGAAGCGGTGGTCTATGCGGCAAGAGCTGCCGACCACATCATTGCAGAAAACCCTCCATCGAAGGCCATCGAGCTGCCTGATTGGCGCGCTGATGGCCTTGGCAACCTTGTCGAGCATGCTCCCGTCATCAATGACCGAGCGGCACTCAAGGCTACCATGTCCCAAGAAGTGGGAATTGTGAAGCGCTATGATCGTCTTCATCGAGCGAAACGTCGACTCGCTTTGCTCTCAGAAGAAGTGGACATCATATGGAAGCAAGCTGTCCCATCAAGAGAGATTGTCGAACTGCGAAACATGGCTCTTGCAGGTCAACTCGTCATCGAAGATTCACTCGCTCGAACAGAAAACAGAGGATTGCATTTCAATGCTGACTTGACTGAGGCGTGAGCGCTTCAATCATGGCGCTGAGCATTTGGTTCATTGGAGCACGCATACCAATTCGCTCGCCTCGTTCGACAACGGCTTGATTGAGGAAGGCAATCTCAGTCATGCGACCGGTGCGAACGTCTTGGAGCATGCTACACTTGTTTTCTGAAGTGGCATGAAGCACCGCTTGTAACTGCTGTTCGAGTTCTAAATCATCGGGAATAGGTACCCCTTCCTGGCGTGCAATTCTCGCCCCCTCAAGCATGGTTTCCAATGCTGCATTGAAGAGGTTAGGTTTGAGCAATTCACCGTTTTTGACCCCTGAAAGTGCCGCTATAGGGTTGATTGCAATATTGAGAAGCACCTTCATCCAGACGGTCGATGGGCCATGTTCCGACCATGAGATGGACAATGTGCTGCGCGTAAAGGCGTCCATCAGGGGTTGGACCTCAAGCGCTGAAGGCCCCCCTTGGAGTTGACCCAAGACGATTGTACCATGACCTGCGAAATGGACAACGCCAGGACTCGGACGCCAAGCAGCGTAAGTGGTTGTACCACAAACAACCCTGTGAGGGCCAAGAGCAGCAATGAGCGCCTCAGCATGGCCAAGTCCATTGGAGAGACTCATGGCAATGCCAGTGGGTGTGAGCAAACGATGCGCAAGCTTTGCTAAAACAGGAGTAGAGTGGGCTTTTCCGGTAAGGACGACGACGTCCATAGATCCATCAAGTTGTTCTGGAATACCAACTTCATCCAGCGTAAACAAAGCATCATTTGCATGAACCTGCATCGACGCTTCTCCTTGAATCTCAAGACCTTTTGCGACCATCATCGCCCCATGGTCACCCTTTGAGTGAACCACGAGTTCGATCTGCGAATCTTGCGAAAGAAAACCTGCAAGGAGGGAGCCGAGTGAACCTGCCCCCAATATTGCGATGTTCATCTCATCCCCTCATACATAACTGCCTAAATGAATCACAATCTGGCCTTCAACATGTTCGAACCACATGGTCGAGAGTGCAGATTGACTCGGTTCAAACTCAAAGAAATTATCGCCAGGTTGCAATTGAGAGGTTGACGAAATGTCACTCCATTGAGCACCATTCCCCTCGAAATTCAATTGCACTGCAACCGTTGAGTTGCTTGGATTATAGAGATTAAATGCACCTCCATCTGGCGTCAGCATTGTTCCATTCGTCGCCGCCATCCAGACATTTGACCACATACGGTGGACGACATTTGATCTGATGAGGATGACTTCAGGCCCTTCTTCAACTGTAAAATTCAGACGTGGAAGAGGAGAAAGTGGTTCGGAACAAACAACGACTGTTGAGCCATCAGGCATTTGAATTGTCAGATTTTGAGTTCCATTTGCAATCGAGGGTATGCTGGATATTTCTCGAACATCAAGGTCCCAAATCCAATCACCTGATGCAGGGGGAAGAGGGGTTGCTAGGGTTGCATTCAGCGGACAGGCTTCTCCTGTAGCGCTCATGATGGTGCCAGCACCCAATTCAAAGCCCCAACCCGTGGTCGGACTTGGCGTGATCTTCCATCCGCTTTCTGGTACAACCGCTGTCATCGGCAAGGTCGGGGAACCGGCGTGGAATCGAACACCATCAATGAGCACCTCATCCAGCGTAGATGCTTGGAGAAGAACAGGGTCGAGTCCACGTATGCACAATCGTTCTGGTCGTTCATCGAATGAAGCGTTGAGGCTATCATGACCTTCAATCCAATGAAGACGTGCATCGATTTCAAAGGAATCAACTGCATGAGGAAGCGATGCATTGATCGAGGAATCACTGATTCCTCCGAAGGACAAACAGCGCTTCAGTTCGCCGTTTTCTTCGACGAAAGACCACATTGATGCCACAAAGACATCGAGGTCTGGTTGAATGGTGATTGATTCAACATTCAGGGTTGAAAGCGAGGCGGTGAGCATCCCAAATGTTGTGGCTACTGGAGCATCAGCTGCACCAATCCATGTGAGGTTTAACACGACCGTTGTTTGTGTGTTTGGAGGGAGGACACCTCCACAGCCGCCCTCAGCGATCGAAATTGAATCCTCTCCATCACAATCCCACGCAGCAGTCCATGCATTGAGGTTGGTATCGTATCGATCTTCGAGAACAGCCCAACTGCGTTCGAGTGAGGATGGATTTTGCACGGTGATGCTCACCTCAGTACTCCATGTACCATTGTGCAATACCGCTTTTCCGAAATCATCGATGGAGTACGATACTTCTTGATCCCAATCTTCATCCACGGCAAAAGGGATTTGTTGAGGGAGGGCGAGGATGACAATCGCTAGAGCAACAAGACCCATGTTCTTTATCGATGAGAGTTCCAATCCTTTCGGTTCATCAAGTACGATTGGTGTTCGACGATCTGAGCCCATGAACAGCAGAAGTGGAACGACCATTGAGAGCACAAGAAGCCAGATATTCAGACCATTGAAGGCATCAAACATCCATGCGAAAGCAAGGAGAAGAAGGAAGATAAAGATCTGATTTGAACCGCTCCTCGCCTCACCATGACCTGCACGAGCAACCATAAGGCGACCTCCAGGGAATGTTGGGATTGGGAGCATTGAAAGGCAACCAAAGAAAGTCAAAAGGGCCCCAACGTGCACAAAGGGATGCGCCCAAACCAGCAGTTGCTCATACCCGTCACCAAGCATCAGTTGACTCATGAGTTCGACTGCAAGGGGTGGATAGGCCATGTTTTGCTCGCTTGTGATCGAAACAAAATCTGGAGTGAGCCACAAACCAACACCCCAGAAGAGCATACCAAGAGAGACAAGCGTTGCTGGAACACTCACTGCAGACCAACCAAGCGCTTTCCTGTCTGGCCACAAACGCGCATCCATTCGAGGAAGTGTTGGGATTAAGAAGAGGCCAAAAGGCCAAATCAGCATCGATTTAGGCAGGGCGCCAAGGCTCCATAGGGCAATCGATGGCTCTGGAACGGGCACGATATGCCCCACCCGCATACCATAGCGCCCTGCGATATAGCGTTGAATGTGTGAGGCAATGAACACCGATGCAAGCACGGGAAGAGTGTAGCCAATAAAGGCGTCAATGAGGGATGAGTCGCTGAACCACCCCCCCTCAGGGGTTGCCCCTTTCATCCAGTATGCACCGGCAAGGGTAAGGGTAAGGGCTGTGATGATCCACATCAATCGCTGGAACCCGTTTGAGGGGAACTGACGTTCTGGAATTGGAAGAATTTGGATCACCCATGGTTCATCAATGAGTAATTTTGCCACCCAACCCAATTTCAAAAGATGATCATTGAGGACAACAAGCTGTTGATGCGCATCATCATCACCTTTGGTGGTGACATTCCATGCTGGTAATACAGTTCCACCAATGACGCCATGGACATTGAAATGACGGCTCAATATGGTCTGAAGAAGCTCGTGTTGTGACCAGATGTCCTTGTGAGCCTCCATTGGTTGAAGTTCAGGAGAAGCTGGCGCATCGTCACTCATGGCTTCCCCTCATCTCAACGGGGGCAAGCCTCCCCCATCAATGAATCCCTCGTGGTTTTCAAACATACGGACAGCACCTGCCCGTAAATGATCGTCACTTGTTCTTGAATCGCTTGAGACGGAAGGTTTCTTCGCGTTCCATTTCTTCAAGTCGAAGTTGAATGAATACTCGTGCCTCTTCGAGTTCAGGGATCACTTTGAACTCGAGCGCATTGACACGGCGCTTTGTAGCTTCAATTTCCTGGAGCAAGCGCTTGAGTGTAGCTTCCATTTCTGAAGCACGAACAATCTTTTCAATCAAATTACCAAATGATTCACCTGCTTCGTCAATGTATGGTGAAGAACCAATGTATCCAACACCACGCTCTTGGAAGGTTGACTTGAGGTTGGTTCCACTGACGCTAGGGACAACAACACCCATGATGTTTCGGCGTTCAACCTCAACTTCTGGGTGACCAGTGTTAGCGATAGCGGCTGCACGTACTGCAAGACCACCCTCGATGGCGTTGGCCAAGTCGATGCGTTGCTTTGCAAGGCGATAGGTCGCAGTGAGGTCACGCTTTGCCTCAATCATTTCAGCCAAGAGTTGTCGGAATTCGTGGAACAAACCGTCCCGCTTCATCTTCAACAACTTGTACCCGTTCTTGGTTTGCTTAATGCGCCCCTTGAGCTTAATCAACTCACTTCGGGTTGGCTTGATGTCGAGTGCCATGTTCTTTGCCTCCAGTTTGCTTCAGCACGTTCAAGCCTTGTTATCTGGGTGGTACTTGTCAATCCACTTTTGGTCGAGACGAACGAGGTACTTGGTGTCGATTGAAGACATCAACGTCCAGCACAGATCAAGGGTTTCTTCGATTGAACGGTCTTCGTCACGTGTTTGTCGAAGGAACTTGTCTTCGAAGACGCCCGAGAAGTCAAGCAGTTGCTTGTCACGCTCGTTCAGTGCATCTTCACCGACAATCGCTACCAATCCACGGAGTTCACGGCCCTGAGCGTACGCAGCGTACATCTGATCGGACACAGACTTGTGGTCTTCACGGGTGGTCTTCTCACCAATACAGGATCCCATCAAACGAGAGAGTGATGGAAGAACGTTGATCGGCGGATAAATACCCTGTTGGTGCAACTCACGAGAGATAACAATCTGACCTTCAGTAATGTATCCGGACAAGTCTGGAATCGGGTGGGTGATATCGTCACCAGGCATGGTCAAAATTGGGAATTGAGTGATGGACCCCTTCTTGCCCTTGACAAGACCAGCACGCTCGTAGAGCATAGCCAAGTCAGTGTACATGTATCCTGGGTATCCACGTCGTCCTGGAACTTCTTCACGTGCTGCACCAATTTGTCGCAATGCGTCACAATAGTTGGTCATGTCAGTGTAGATGACAAGAACGTGGTAGTCCTTCTCAAACGCCAGGTATTCAGCGGCGGTCAAAGCAAGACGTGGTGTAATGATTCGCTCGACAGCAGGGTCGTCAGCAAGGTTGACGAACAATACAGCGTTTTCGAGCGCACCTGTTCGCTCCAAATCGGAACGGAAGAAATTGTATTCTTCAGCGGTGATCCCCATAGCACAGAACACAACAACGAATTCTTCATCAGAATCCTTGAGTTTGGCTTGTCGAGCAATCTGGAGAGCAATGTCGTTGTGAGGCAGACCCGATGCAGAGAAAATCGGCAACTTTTGTCCACGCACAAGACTCGTACAGAGATCGATAGCAGAGACACCCGTCTGAATGAAATCATTCGGACTTTGTCGGCTGTAAGGGTTAATTGCAGCACCAATGATGTCTTCCTTTTGTTCAGCGACAATTTCTGGACCGCCGTCACGTGGTCGTCCTGCACCATCGAGAATTCGTCCGACGAGGTCGGTGCTCACAGGGAGCTTGAACACGTCACCCATGAAGGTGACACCTGCTTCTCGGTCGATTTTGGAGGTTCCTTCGAACACTTGAACGATGACGAGGTCATCGGAGGTGTCGAGCACTTGTCCGTTCTTGATGGTGCCATTGGAAAGTCGTAGAGTGACGATTTCACCAAAGGCAACAGGTTCAGTCTTGTTCAAAAAGACCAGAGGTCCCTTCACGTCGGTAATGGTTCGGTATTCTTTTCCAGTCATGATAATCCTCTCCTCAGTTGTCCTCCACCGTAGCGGCTATTTCGGCAGTCATGGTGTCGACCATCGATTCGATGGCGTCGACATATCCTTTCTCAAATCGACCTCTCATGAGGTCAGATCGGGATGGAACGTTGACAACATCGTTGAGTTGTGCGCCGCTCGCCATTGCAGACTTTGCAGCGTCTTGGAAGGACAAGATGGCCTTGGCCATCTTGTATTGCAAGTGGATGTCACAGTAAGCGTCAACATCGTGGAAACCGTTCTGTTGCAAGAAGAACTCACGAATCATACGAGCGACTTCAAGGGTAAGTTGCTGATCTGTAGGTAGAGCATCGGAACCGACCAGTTGGACGATTTCTTGCAATTCGGATTCAATCTGAAGCAGACCGCTGATTTGAGTTCGGACTTCTGGGAAGTCTTGACTGATGTTGTCACGGAACCACTGGTCGAGGCTTTGTGGGTACAAGGAGTACGAGTTAAGCCAGTTGATTGCAGGGAAGTGCCGTTGTCGGGCAAGTCCAGCATCGAGACCCCAGAACACCTTGACAATTCGCAAGGTACCTTGAGACACAGGTTCGGAGATGTCACCACCAGGTGGAGACACAGCACCAATGACGGTGACTGAACCATCATCACCGCTGAGGGTTTCGACACGTCCAGCTCGTTCGTAGAATTCTGCAATTCGGGACGAGAGGTAAGCAGGGTATCCTTCTTCACCAGGCATTTCTTCAAGACGAGAGGAAATTTCACGCATTGCTTCTGCCCAGCGAGAGGTTGAGTCAGCCATGAGAGCGACGTCGTAGCCCATGTCACGGAAGTATTCTGCGATGGTAATTCCTGTGTACACAGATGCTTCTCGAGCAGCCACAGGCATGTTTGAGGTGTTAGCGATCATCACGGTTCGCTCCATGAGCGGCTTACCGGTGTTTGGATCAATCAAGTGAGGGAATTCGTCCAACACTTCAGTCATCTCGTTTCCACGTTCTCCACAACCGATGTAAACCACAAGTTGTGCGTCAGAGTACTTTGCAAGAGACTGCTGTGTCACCGTCTTTCCAGAACCGAATGGACCTGGAATTCCTGCTGCACCACCCTTTGCGAGCGGGAACAAGAAATCCAAAATTCGCATACCGGTGATCAGAGGTGTATCAGGAGCGTACTTCTGTTGGAATGGTCGAGGGGTTCGGACCGGCCACTTCTGCATCATCTGCATTTCAGTACCGTCTTCGAGCACACAGATTGTTTGTGTGACGTTGAAGTCACCAGATTCAATCGACTTCACAGTACCGTTTGCGGTTGGAGGGACCATGATCTTGTGAATGATTGTTTCAGTTTCTTGAACGTGCCCGATGACTTGGCCACCGACCACTTCGTCGCCAACTGCGACTTGTGGTTCAAAGGTCCAGATCTTCTCGAGGTCGAATGCATCTGCATCGACACCACGGGTAATGAACACACCCATTTCCTTCTCCAATGTTGGGAGAGGACGCTGAATACCGTCATAGATTTGTGTCAAAAGTCCGGGTCCGAGTGAAACGGACAGGGTCTCTTGGGTGTTCAAAACTGGTTCGCCGGGTCGAATACCCGATGTGTCTTCGTACACTTGAATGACGGCTTTTTCGCCGTGCAGTTCAATCACTTCGCCCATCAGACCTTCGTGCCCAACACGAACGACGTCATACATAGCTGCGCTCATGCCGGTTGCGGTCACAACAGGACCAGATATCCGGTAAATTACTCCTTCATTGCTCATTTTTATTTCCTCCATTTTTGTTGGAACATTACTTCCAAAGGTCGACTCCTATTGCCTTACGAATTGTATCTCGCAAAGTGGTGTCTTCTTCCGTTCCAATGCCAAGCACGGTCGGAGAGACGGATGCCGAGAGTTGGTCACGAAGACGCTCTGGCAGTGCAGCGAGGATTGCGGAGTCGACCACGACAATCCCGACGCTTTTGTTGTTGAGTAGTGATTTGAAAGTGGAAACCATTGCGTCTTCACCTTCAGGGTTGTGCAAGTGATCAACACCTGCGAGTTGGAAACCAAGAGTGAATTCCGGCGTACCTACAACAGCGATATCCATTCATTTCACCTCAGTTCAGTATGTGTGCTTCCAGCACATCGGTTGGCAAGCCCGCTAGGCGGCCTCGTACAATAAGTCTCAAGTCATCCACTTCTTGCACCTTCATGGCGATGTAGTGAATGACTGGCAGTGCTGAAACGGGGTGCAAGAAGCTCATGCGAGCCATCATCTTGTGTTCCCGTTCCTTCAACCATGTGACCACAGCATCGAGGCTGCGGGTTTCGGTTGATGTGGCGAGTGCTTCCTCGAACGAGGCTCCATCGAATCTTGGTGCATTACGAAGCAGATCGAGCAAGGCGTCCTTTCCACCGGTAGCAATGGCGGAAAAAGCGCGCTTAGGAACAACTCGTCCACCTGGGATGAGCAATTCTACGATTTGTTCGTTTGACAAACCAACGGCCCCTGCTTCGAGGACGTTGAGGATGTTGCGGTGATCGATTTCACTGGCCACCAAATCCTTGAGGAAACGGACATCAGGTCCCTTCCCTGTGAGGGCTTTGAGAGCGTTCGAGAAGTAATGGCGATCAAGGGCGTCTTCATAATCAGAAAGGCGGCCATCTTCAGGCACGCCAGCAAGCGCTGAACCAAACGACTTGCGTCGCATCTGTGTTGATGCAGACTTGAGGTCATCAGCGCTTTCAATGATCTTGAGCCAAGGGGTGTTGATATCGTTCAATTCGGGGAGGATTGAATGTGTGATTTTTTCCATTTCCACATCGTTGACGACGGCCCGCAACACAACCTTAGCGTTGTGGTATTCGTGGCGCGAGGTGTAAATTTCAACCATAGAACGGATTTTACCGTTGCATAGGCCGACCATCTTATCCAATTCATGTTCTAAATTGTGCGTGAGGGCAGCTTCCACCAAATCGCCACCAGACAACCGTCCGGCGTACATGTCCATCTCAGTTCGGTAGCCGATGTCGCCAATGGCAACCGTCAACTGGTCTGGTGATTGGCTAATCAATTGGCGAAGACGGGCACGGTCCGCAAGTTTCTGCCGACGAGACTTTGCTCGGGCAGCAACATAGGGTGTGTTTCCTGTCATAACCATTCGAATCCCTCAATCAAACAAAATTTTGGTAGTTGCACTCAATTCATCTTTCCAAGATGCATCGAGAAGTGTGTCAAAGCGCATGTCATAGGACACCGAACCGTCTGTAGCCTCGAGGACGAATCCGCCCAGACCTTCAACAGCGTCGCCCATTCCTCGCTTTCCTGCAAGTTCTGAGAGCGCCTTTCGATCCATTTCTACAGGTCGGACGTTGAAATCGTTACCAATTTCATCAGCCTTTGCCATGAGGGATTTGAGCAAACTAGCCCTTCCCTTCATCTTGGCGCTGCTGAGTTCTGCTCGTGTTGCCGCAAGAGTCTCGTCGAGGACCTTTCGGCGTGCGACTAGAATTTCTTTTTGGTTGGCTTGACGAGCGCTCGCAACAACCTCGCGGGCAATCTGTTCTGCTTCACGTTCGGTGCGGCTGGCCGCTTCCGAACGGATGGTTGCAGCCTTTTCAGTGGCTTCAGCGACAATTGCTTCGGCTTCTTTTTGAGCCTCTGCAATCATAGCGTCGGCTTCTGCCTTAGCTGATTTTGAGATGTCTTTTGCAAGTGTTTCAAGCGTCATTGTATTTCCTCCGTAAGTGTGATTTCAGTTGGCCGAAGATCGGCCGTGGAACCGTTCTTCCTCCTCAAAGGAAGAGTGGTAGAGCACCGAGAATGACGATGGATTCAGGCAAAGCAGTGAAAATCAATGCTGGTCCGAATTTGCTTCCGTCTTCTGCGAGCATACCGACAGCTGCGCTGCCAATGGCTGCTTGGGACAGACCTGCACCGATTGCGGCCAGACCGAGTGCGATACCAGCGCCAATGGCTGTGTATCCGTCACCGTCTGATGCTCCGGTTGCGTCTGCTGCTGCTGCTCCTTGAGCGACCATGGTGATGGCTGCCAGTAGGATCAATGTTCTTAGGCTCGTTTTTAGGGTGTTTGCGTTCATATTTGCTACCTCCGTGTTTTTTTTGTGTCCGTGGACTATGATTGACCCTCAACGTGGAGGGGACGGCCACCGAGCGGTGCGAAAGCACGGCCGGATCCGTCGTAGAATTTGCCCATCCATTCCACAAAGTGGAGACGGGCAGCGTGAATTGTTGGTGAGAGAATGCCGAGGGCAAGAGCGAAGACCTGGACAAAGAGGAAGATAACTGCGCACAAGGCGACGGTCAGATAACCACCCGCTCCACCGGTTTCGAGGCCCTTGAGGATGTTTTCCCAGCCGAGAATGATGGAGACTTCAGCGATTTTAACGCCAGCCACACCAACCGCCATGATGCGAAGGTAAGAGAGGGTGTTTGCAAGCAATCCAAACGTTTCGATTGGACCCATAATGATACCACCAGCCCAACCAAATCCTTCGTAGATGGCAAGGCCAACGATGAGGCAAGCAATACCTCCGAGGAGGAGAATATTCCAGAGAAGTTGCACTTCGAACAACTCATTGTAGCCCATGACAAAGTTTCTGCAGATCATAAAGCCGCCAACGAGAATCATAAGCCAAGATCCCTTTTCGAAGAAAGCAGCGGCCATTCCATGAGCCTTGTTGACGTTGAAAAAGCCGATGATGAGTCCAACGAGGATGTGGAATACACCAAGGTAGACTGCGAGAGAGACATATTGCTCAAGTCCGTGACCCGCACTTGCTCGGTGGAACGGCATCATGACGAATGGATGACTTCCATCGCCAAGACCGAGCAATACAGCGAGAGATTCTGGCATGACAAGCACATCGTGAGCCCATCCGTAGAAACTGGTCAGAATGGCAATATCTGGCCCCCATCGATAGCCTTCTTTGAGGACACCGTCGACATACATGCTACCGTCCCAGACAAATCCAAACCCTTCTGCAAAGATGATGCCCCAAATGATGCACCATACACCCATCCAACGGAGGACGGTCATACCCTTCTGTGCAAGTGGATCCACTGCGAATGGTTTGGAGCCGAGCCATAGAGAGAGCGCAACGAGGATTGCCCCGTAGCCAAAGTCACCAAGGATCATTCCATAGATGAACGGGAAGGTCATCATGATGAGCATCGATGGTTCGAATGTTCCATACTTCGGCCGGCCAACAAGGTCGACCAAGAGTTCGAATGGTTGTGTGGTTTTGCCATTCTCGAATTCAATCGGGGGGGTTGGCTCGTCATGATGGTCGTCTTCTGAAGGCATGGCCCGAATCATAGTGAGAGATATATCAAGTTCTGGCAAATTGATTCGCCCATCCCCGTCCAAGTCCATCGCTTTGACCAAGGGTCCGATGTCCCATGGTGGAAGGTCTGCCACATTTGCTGCTTTGAGGGCTTGCTGGAATTCATAGCTGTCTACTTTTCCTGAGTCATCAAGGTCAATGGACTTGAAGAATTGGAAAACAGATTGTTTGGTCCTAAGAAGGTAATCAGAGAGCATGACCAGTTCCTTAGCCACATCAGGAGTCTCGTGGTGCTCGTCATCCCCGTGTGCGTGGTGCGGGTCGACGTAGGCTTCAACGGCGACGTGAGATGCCACCTTATCGAGTTTGGAAGCGACCATTTCGGTTTGAGAGGTGGGCACCCATGCATCAAGAGCGAAGGCTTGGTCGCTAACAGCAACCAAGGTCGGTGATGTGTAGATGGCGTCTTCTCGAGTGAGGTACTCTTCCAAAGCGACGAGTGAGCGTGCGTTTCGGCCAACCCATGCCTCAAGAGCCTCTTGTGTGCTCGCAATTGTGTTCTCCAAGGAGGTAATCTCAGAGAGGACGCTGCTTGCTTTCTTTGCTGGAGAACCTTCACCCGCAGGGATTTGAACCGCCTTTGCACCAAGTTCAGCCAGGCAAATTTGAACTTCCGCTGCATGCTGTGTTTGGCATGCGACTGCAACGATCCCTGGAGCGCTGTGAAGCAGGATTTCGGAACTCAATGCTGAGAAGATGGATTTTGCTTTGCTCGCACGAGGCGTCTCGCCAACATAGACCTCTAAGCCGTCGAATCCGCCCATCAATTCAAGGGGGATATCGAGGGGAGCGAGTCGCTCAAGAACTTGGTGTTGCTCTTTGAGTGTGGCGATCGAAGATTCGCTGTCACGTATGGTGTCGAGGTAGGCGAGGGCGGCGTCAATCTTGGATTCGAAGGCATCGACGAGTTTTTTCGCTTCGTTGAGAGGCATCGGGCCATCGGTGTTGATGGCTTGCACTGAAGAGGAGACCGCTCGTACTTTGGTCAGCATGGCGCTGGTTTTGTTCGCACCTTCGGTTGAAAGCGCTCGACCAACGCCAATGCCGTCTTGGAAATGCCCGTACTCCTCAATGTGAACGCATGAAAGCGAAGCGCACATTCGCAGAACTTCTTCCATCTTATCGACGGGAGCCGCCACGGTGAGGCGGGACATTTCAGCGGTTGCGAACATTGGAACCAACTCATTGGGAATTTACTGTGTCGAGGAGGTGGGCAACAGCCTTGTCCTTTCGATCGGCGGCGGAAGAGGAGATAGCGTCGACGATTTTTTGTCCGTCCTTTGCCACGCCTTCTGCTTCCTTGTTTGCTTTGCTTCTTGCAGCATCGAGTGTTGCCTGTGTGTCAGCGACCGAGCCATCCGTGGCATCGGCGATGAGTTGAACAGATTGGCGACGAGCCTCAGCTGCAATCTTACTGACTTCTGCTTGGGCATCTGCAAGTTGCTTTTCCGCATCTTGTTCAGCTTGCTTGATTTTGCGAAGGACGTCGGCCATACCCAAGATAAACACCAGCAAATCGGCTGAACGGTAGGGGGTTTATGAGGATAATGGGGTGTTTCCACGAGCGCCATTTGGCACGAATGGTTCATTGCTCGGGCTTTGTGCCCCGGAAACGACTTGCCATGGCAAATGGCCAAAGTAATCGGCCCTGAACATTTTGATAGCCAACCTCTTTGATCATGGTCCTGTAGTACCCGTTTGTACCATAGTGCGAGTATGTGTTGGCGAGACCCTTCCAAGGATGATTCTTGTCCTTGGTGACGATTCGAGCAAGCCATTGGACAACAGTGGCCATCCAAATCCGACCTGCAAGACCATGGAGCCAATTGGCTTTACCGGCATCACAAATGACCAGTTGGCCACCAGGTTTCAAAACCCTGTAAATTTCTTCCAAGCCTTTTCGCTTATCTTGGAAATCACGGAATGAAAATAAGCAGAAGACCATATCGAAGGTATTGTCTTCGAGCGGAATCTCTTCTGCAATGGCTTCAACATAAACTGCTGGTTCTTCGCCCCGTTCTGCTCGCGCTGAATCGACTCTCTTTTTGGCCACTTTCAGCATTTCTGGCGAAGGGTCCAAGCAGGTCACATCCAAACCCACAAGATCTTCAGCGAAGGAACCAGGCCCGCATCCTACCTCGAGTATTTTCATTCCTGGGCGAGCGTGATTTCGAACGTTTCTTCGCCAACGCTTATCCTGCCCAAATGTCATCAATTTGTTGACACGGTCATAGTTGGGGATGGTTGCTTCGAGTTGAGCTTCAAGGACAGTCCATGCCTCCAGATCAATACCAGATGGGTCATATCCGCCGGTAGCCTCACGCTTCCCCATGAACCGACGGCATATGCCGACCTCTTTGGACGTATCGACGTCGAAGGACCGCAGTCGTTCACAGATGATTCGCCAGTATCAAGCGATACGCTCGACTGTTTCTGGAGTGATTCCTTCTTCTGGAGTTACTCGGAACACGAGGATCTTGAGGTTCTCTGGAGCGTTACGGAACTTGGATACGACCATCGAGGTTTCGAAATCTGTACCTATGGTACGGACGTTGAAGGAAAGCACCATGTCAGCAATAGTGGACAATTCCTGTTTGATGGCCGGGTCTAAACCGTTGGTGGAGACTGAAATGAGCAACAAACCCCGATGGAGTTGTGCATGGGCTTGGAGCATTCGGACCATCGCCACAACACGTGCAGGGTCTTCGCGTTGAAGGAAGAAGTCCAAGCTATCGACAACCGCCCTAAAGTATGG
>DUIP01000097.1:3710-9053 GCA_013330285.1 Candidatus Poseidoniaceae archaeon | reverse complement strand
ATGAAGGGTCGCATTGGACATCAGCAGGTTTCCATTTCCTGATGCATCGATATTCCGAAGTGTTGATTCACTCGTAAGATCGTTGAAGGTGTGATCGCCATCTCCAGAAAGTGCAACGCCCCAAACCGTATTTGTGAGTGTGGTTTGATTCCAGGTGCAGATTCCATTGCATCGTTGATCGAGCACAGCCCTCGTTTCGTTGAGATTGCCAACGAAGGTGATGTCCTCTGCTTGGAGATGTGTTGCGCCATTGGCAAGGAGGAGGCGATGGCCTGAGATGACCATGGTGTCGAGGGTGAGATCATCGCTGTCCGCCGCATCAACAACCAACGCGACGTTGGTGCCAATCACGCTGGCCACCGAGGCAACGGCTCCAGCTTGGCTGGCGATGCCGACAGTGACGCCGTTGAATGAAACTCCTGAGGCTTGAAGGTGGCCGGACGTGGCTTTGAGCGCAAGCCCTGTTTGATAGAACGAAAGATCTGATACATCACTCGTTCCAGAAGAAACAATACCGCCAGCGACGTTTGTGAATGTGGCCACCTCGACATTCAGGCTTCCCGATGTACGAACAACATCGTAATCGATGTCCTGAGCGGTGAGGTCAGCAAGTGATGCCGTACCGGAATTGCTGAGTCCAATGTATGCATCGTTGATGTGCAATGTGGTTGCGACTAGATTTCCATGATTGCGGACTGCGGTTTTGCTATTGTTGATGGTCACGTTCGACAGCTGTGCGTGCCCGTTTGATTCGATTTGAATGCCAACCCAAAGGCCTGCTCCATGGGAGCCTTGTGTCAGTGGAGTGGCCGAAGAGGAGAGTGTGGTGTCGCTTGCAATCAGCGACCCTTCAATACGAATCCAATGATCTTCGCCAGCATCGATGGTTGTGCCTGGTGCAATGGTCAATGTCGTTCCATTGGCGACGGTGACGTTGCCTGTGAGCACAATTTCACCAGACCATGTTGTTTCAGTGTTCACGGTGGTGTCTGCCGCATTGGCAGGTTGCATAACTGCGCTAAGCGAAGCCAAGAGCAGCAGCATGATGAGTGTCGAAGCCTGAGCGGTTCGCATGGTCGAATCTTTCAGTGCCTTCCATATCAATCCAAAGGGTCCCCGTCATCTATGACTGGGTGTTCAAACTCCTAGACATCAGGAAGATCAGGTGGGCCCGCCCAGATTTGAACTGGGGTCTGACGGCCCCCAGCCGCCAAGTATAGGCCAAGCTAACCCACGGGCCCCCGTGTTCTGATCTTCTTTATCGAGACTCACTGAGTCGAAGCGCTGAACGGTGCAGCCTCGTAGATGAGGTCAATGTGACCCACATACATTCGGCGGCAGCAGTAGCGCATCAAGCCAACTTTGTCAAGAGCTTCAGCGTCGTCAAGACCAGCAGCCTTGAGTTCCTTGAATTCTTCCCACTTGTGTGCAATAACAGCACCGCAACTAAAACATCGTACTGGAATAATCATTTCATCACCTCATCGATACGACTTTTGCTTCTTTCGGCGAGCACCACGACCGAGTTGGTGCTTTGGTTCCTTGCGCCGTGGATCGTTCACCAAAAGGCTACGATCGAAGCGTAGGTATTCGTCTCGAAGTTCTTCGTCAATGCCTTCTGCTCCACCGTTGTAGTGGACAAGTCCACGTGCAATTGCGGTTCGGATGGCGTCTGATTGACCCATGATTCCACCGCCAAGGGTGGTGATGGTGATGTCAACCTTGCTGAGGCGGTTCATTGCATCAGCGATGATCAGTGGTTCCATTGCCTTGCGTCGTGCAAGGGAAGGTTGCAAGATTTCGATCGGTTCGCTGTTGACACGAACTCGTCCCTTACCTGCCTTCACAGATGCTCGTGCGACGGCTGTCTTGCGCTTTCCAGAGGTTTGAACTGACTTTTGCTTTTTGCGAGCCATCATTGCTCACCTCCGTCCCAGCGGTGGGTTGGCGCGCCGAGGTCGGCGCTGATGTCACCTAAGCGAATAAATCGCTCAGGCATTCCCTTGCGAATCTTGCTGACGTCACCGTTTTGGTGACCTTCAGGTAGATCGCCTGCAAGGTGAGCAGGGCAGCCGATTTCGACCCGAAGGTTTCGAAGAGCACGGCGGCCACTGGACTTCTTTTGGTATGGCAACATACCACGAACTGCACGCTTGAGGATCATGTCAGGCATACGTGGGTAGAACGGACCCTTACGGGCGTGGTTCAACTCATACTTTGCGTGGTAGGTGTTGAGGACAGAGCGTGGTCGTCCGGAAACGATTGCTTTCTCTGCGTTGATGATGATGACTTTGTCATCACGGTGCTCACGAGCAGCCTTGAGCAGAATATCTGCGGAGGCCGATGCGAGACGGCCCATGATAAGGCCATCAGCGTCAAAGACGTAGGTTGTTTCATCCAAGGATAACAACCCCCGTGCCTGTTGGGTTTTCGTTCATCAGCTCGCCGTAGGTCACAACTCGACCTCCAGCGGCTTCTATTTTCTCACGTGCACCGGTGCTAACACTGTAGGCGGCGATGGTGTGGTTAGCAGACAATTCACCTGAGCCGAGCAGCTTGCCTGGAACGAGGATGGTTGCACCCTCGGGGGCATAGCGGCTCACACGGCTCAAGTTCGGCTGCGCCCAATTTTTGCGGCTCTTAGAGAGTCGCATGGCCACATCTCGCCAAACAGCTGCTCCGGTGTCACGCGACTGGGCTTTCAACTGGTTGATGACATCAACCAGTCGTGCGTTTGTCTTTCGTGTCGGATTGCTCATTTGACTCCCTCGATGCTTTGAAGCAATTCGCCGACTCGCCATCCCATTATCAATGCACCGACGCGGTTGGTCGCTTCTCCGCGTCGCAGTGACACGGTTTTCCACGAACGGCGGTGGTTTGCGACAAGGGGCGTTTCTTGTCACTCAAGAAGGATATCGCCTTGGGCGTCAAGCAGTTCGACCGTTAAGCCTGCAGCACGGCCTTGAATGATGATCTCGTCGTGAAGAGTATCTGAAAAAGCATCCATTGCCCCAAGTTCTGTACCGCCTGTGATGTCTGTGAGTTTGTCAATGAGGTGGTTGAGCACGCACGAAACCCCGTAAGCCTGTCCGGCTCTGAAAGCGTGATCAACGCCGCCAATCTCTGGGTCTTCTGCTTTCATTCGAAGCATGACGGTCTGCGAGTAGGCGACTAAGGCCCCATAGATCGCTTCAATAATTTGCGCCGCTTCAACGTCGTCGAGCAGATTCTGCGCGGTTGTTAAGCCTGCAAAAACCGCTCGTTCGTAA
The DNA here is from genome assembly GCA_013330285.1 of Candidatus Poseidoniaceae archaeon. Classification (GTDB taxonomy): domain Archaea; phylum Thermoplasmatota; class Poseidoniia; order Poseidoniales; family Poseidoniaceae; genus MGIIa-L1; species MGIIa-L1 sp8160u. The sequence goes on along the minus strand of DUIP01000097.1, from coordinate 5,784 downwards.
ATTTTGAATGCTGCAATCGTGTCAGTTGTTTCAATTTGCATTGCTTCGCCGATGAGTTGCTTCCAATCGTCCATGATGCTCCCACAGCACATCTGCTCCTTGAAGGTTAAGGCGATAGAGGCGTAAGGAGGGCCCCAAAAGAGGCCCCCCTTACGAACCTAAGTCAACTTCAAATTTTGAAATCGGAGCCTTCGCCTTCGACAATACCTGCTTGACGAACGGTGCCATCGGCTGCAACGAACTCTCCGGCCTTGGTCTGCTTGTCATACAAGCCAACCAATTCCTTTCGAGTGACGCTACCTTCTTCACCAAGTGCGACGGTCAACGAACTCACGATGGTCTGCAGTGTTTGCATTGCTCGGTCACGGTGAGATGCGTCGATGGTGTGGTCTGAGTAGCGGGCCTCTTCGAAGATCGAGAGGAAGTCGCTGAGTTGCTCGGCTGGAACCATGTTGAAGGCTGCACGAACAGCAGACTCGAATTCACGTGTCGTCTCATACACCTTCTTCATGAAGCCATATCGCTTGAAGTGCTTCACCAAACTCTTGTAGCAATCAAAGATGGCTGCAATGTATTCGTTGCTGGCCTCAAGCTGCATCATCGTATCTGTGAGGATACCCTTCAGGGCCTGAACCTGACGTCGCTCTTGTGCTCGCTGGTAGTAAATCGCACCACCGATCAAGAGGGCCATCAAGAGCACACCAAGAGCCATGCTCTTTGCAGGAGTGAAGAAGCCGGCTTGTGCATCAACTGTTGTTCGTAATTCATACACAAGTTCGTGTGTGATGTTGTCTTGTGACTCAGCGAAGTAGGTCGAGCCTGGATAGTAGGCGATGATGCGCCATTGTCCTTCACATGGTTCTCCGTCACAGGTGGTTCCTGCAAAGGCCCATTCGAAGTCCGCTACACCTTGTTCATTGGTTTTCGACTTGTTCGTTCCTTCGACAATCCACTCTGCGGTTTCGTCAGACCAGTATTGGCGAACGAACCACACCTCTTCGTTTTCAACAGCAAGGTCAAGTCGGTCACGCAAGAGGGCAACTGAACCAATGACGGCTTCGCCGTTGTCAAGTCCGTTTCCAGCAAGATGGCTCCATGTTTGCTTCACTTGCAGGTCAACTCGGGATCGCACAAGAATGTCCATGTCCACGAATGAACCATTCAAGACATTCGAAGTGTCCTTGTCGCAGCCGCCTGGTACATTGACATCTGGCTCAAAGGCAATTCTCAACGTTCTGAATCCTTCCAGTTTACCACCGGTTGTTTCAACACCTTTCAGGGTCGGATTTTGACTTGGGTCGCCACTGAACCACTCGATTGTACCATCGATTTCGCTGGTACGGATGGTCGAAACTGGGCGGACGTTCTGATCAGGGTCGAGGTAAATGTTGAGGCACTTTCCACCAACAAATTGACCGTTGGATTGGGTCAACTTAGCATCGATGTGGTAGGATTCCTTGAGGTAAAGCACAGGGTAGTTGGAACCATTTGGAGCGGTCCAAGATTCTACGCTGGACTTGAACGGTCCAACTTCACTGATGGAAAGGGTTGAGTTTGAGAACACGTCGAATTCTGTTTGAACGGTCTTGTTCTCGTACCTGTATGCATCATTGTTGTCGTACGAAGAGTACGTGACGCTGACCTTTGCCTTGCCTGCCATCACGTCAGAGAGCGGACAGAGGATTGAGTACCGGCCATCCATGTCCGTCATGCCTGTTTGGCAGGAAGTTGGATTGGATTGACCATTGATCATCTCATAGCTGACTCGGATGTTTCGGTTGGTGAGGTTGGTGCCAAGTTCGTCTTGGAGTTGTCCTGTGACAATCATTGGCTTTGGCACAATTTCGCCAGTGACCGGGTTGATCTCACTTGTGTAGACAATCTGGTCGTCCACGGTCAGTGAAGTGCGTCCAATCAAGGAGAAGCCGTTTGCGTTATTGGTCATCTTTAGCCTGAAGTGATCGTTTCCAGGAACGCTCGTACAAGGGTCCCATGCTCCTTGAATGGTCAAGGAACTTGGTTGCAATTCTTCACAGCCTTCGTTCGGCAAGTTCTCCTCGAACCGTAGAATGAC
>DUIP01000097.1:0-3311 GCA_013330285.1 Candidatus Poseidoniaceae archaeon | reverse complement strand
GGGTTGAGAGGACTGATGTTTGACTTCAAGCAACCAACGGTTTCGTTTCGGTCAAGCGTTCCATCTTGGTTGAAATCACGATCGGGGATATTGTCGCCATTGCCATCATAGAAGCACAGGTGAGAATTATCCGGTTGTGGTTCTGGAAGCGAAATCAAACCTGCTGCTGGCGCCAAGGTGGCAACCACTTGTCGGTGGAACACGCCATTGAAGTCCGAACCTTCGAAAATAACGTCAACCAAACCTGAATTCGCTCCGTCGAGGGCTGCGCCTCCAGAGTCTCGGATTGATGTCTTGTTATCATCAACAACCTGTGCGGTGAAATCCCACCGATCACCAGATTGGCGTATATTCGGATCTACAGAAACAACGGAGAGGTATGTACGGGAAACGACCCATACATCCTGCACCATCGTATTGCCCTTGAGCAGTGGGGTTCCTGCAAATTCAAACTGTAAGGTGTACTTGCCAAGCGGATCTTGGGCAGAGATGTTGAATGGAACTTCGAAGAATCCATTGTCATCCGTGTAATTCACACCGCTTCTACCATCTGCAGACCATGTGTAATTGACAGGGGCATTTCGAACCGGTTGCAGGGAGTTATCGACCAGCTTTGCTTGAATTGTTGTGCTGCTGTTGCGGTACAAACGTGGAAGTGAGGTCGTTTGGAAATCTGTTGTACCCACAACTGTGACGTTGATGTAAGCACCTGTCGCTGCAAGGGTCGAACTGTTGCCAGTGAAGTAGTACGCTGAATTGGTGAAGTCAACGCGCATACCATAGGTTCCAGAGCCGTATTGGCTGTACCATGACCAGTTGTAGTCGAATTCTGCAACGCCATTGGCCAAGACCGGTCGCTGGGTGTAAGCAGTTTCTCCTGCGCCGAGGAATTGTCCGTTACCATCAACGTCAACTTGGAGAGCGACAGGGTCTGCATCCCAAGCATCGTTTGTTCGGTTGGTGACAAATCCAATGACTTGGAGTGAATCGCCTGTGTTCATTTCTGGTACAATTTCACATCGTACGAGGCTGTTTGGATCCGTTGGGTCAACTGCGCCACAAGGTGGTAGATCACCATCGCCACCATTGACGAGGTTGATGAACCAGTGCGTCGAATTGGTGCTGATGAAGTTGCGGAGGTTCGCAGCCTCACCGACCAGTGTTTCAGGCGCACCGTCCCAGTTGGTTGGGTATGGCTTCGATTTCGAAATATCGCTGAACACAAGGCCTGCTCCATTCAATGCTTCTTCGTGGAACAAGGTGGCCCAGTTTCCAAAGCTGCCGTCGCCGTTGTTGATTGTCGCATCGAAGTAGTACACTGGATTTACACCTGAGAGGATCATTTGAGCCTCGATGTTCATTCGGTGCATGACGCGGATGGATTGCGGTTCTGTGTCGTCGCCGTGCAAGTACGGGAACGGCCATTCAGGTGCGAGTTCAGGGCGAACGCTCGCCGTCACCTCATAATCGCCAGCCGGTAAACTCGTGTTTGTGTAATCATACTCAATGATGTCTCCATTGCTATCAAGCAGTGGTTCGAGCATGTTGGTGTTCGAGTTCCATGCGACTTCTTCATAGCCACCAGGGACCTTTCCTACACCGTTATCGCGGGTCGAATTCCATTGGATTTGCTTCCAAATACCGTTGATGCCGATGTCCTGGACAAAGGTCACAGAGACAAGGCCAGAGGCTCCGCTGCGGTAGCCGTCACCGCCCAACCCAGTGAAGTTGGTTGGGTGAGTGAGGTTTCCAAAGATACCGCCTCGAACAGAGAAGGTCATTGGAACGCTTGGGATCAAATTGTTGAAAATACCACGTTGGACGTCAGCAGTGTAGTACGACCACATGTCAACCCAGAACGGTTGCTCATCGCTTCGGAAGTAGCTGTTCATGAAGATGTCTGCAGTGAGGTTCGCCTCGGCTCCAACATAATAGGACTGAGATCTGTTGCCATTGAAAGCAAACATTTCGGTCACTTCTGCATAGACTCTGTACGTTGTGTTGTCGCCAACGGTCAAGTCTTCTGGGTAGAGGAATTGCCCGACGCTGAAGTTTCCTGATGCTGTGGTGAGCACGTCGATGGTTTCGATTGCAGTGGTGTTGTTACCGGTCCACTCAATGTGAACTTGGACAGGAAGGCCTGGTGCAGGTTCGAGTTGGCTGGTGATCGGGTTCACCCAATCCACGTGACCGCTGAAAATTGATGGGGACTGGGCGTCGAGCCAAAGTTGGTCTGGCAGGTTGAGCGTGATGAACGTTGGAGCCTTATCGTCAGCATCGAGAATACAATCGTTGTCTGAGTCCCAATCGCTCGACTCTCCACCGTTGTAGCAAGGCGTACTGGTGTAGGTTTCCTCGAGATGGTTGAAGTCCAAATCGTTGCGAGTGTCGTTGTCGTCATCTTGGTCGATGGCGTCCGGACCTGTGTTAGGATCGAGTGGGTTTGCAATTCCTTCACCATCGCCAAAGTCGTCGTGGTCCCACGGATTGGTTGAGTTTCGGTCAAAGCGGGTTGGCCAGAGAAGCACTTCGTCTTCATCGTTCATTCCATCTTCGTCGTCGTCCTTATCGATGTCGTCACGGGCTCCGTCGTTGTCGTGATCGAATGGAGCAGTGATGCTGATGGCAAGTTCAACGTTGTTTGGAATGCCGTCGGCATCCCAATCATCGTCAGCCCAGTCAACAATTCCATCGTTATCGTGATCGAATGGGGACTCTTCTTCGCCCCAGAAACAACCCGGGAGCAAGGCTTGGTCAACATCGAGGATACCGTTGTTATCATCATCGGTATCTTCTGCATCTGGGACACCATCGTTGTCATTGTCCACGTCGTAAAGTGATGGTTCGCGGAGACCTTGGGACATGATTCCTTGGTCCCAAACTGCTTGGAAGAAGCCGTCTTGGTCGACGTCTGCATCGTTGCCGTCATCGTCATTGTCAACACAGTTTGTACCGCTGAAGAAGTTACCATTTTCTTGGCCTGCGTCGTTGTCGTGATCGTCGTCGGTATCGATTTCGAAGTAATCCCAAATTCCGTCGTTGTCGTCGTCGACGTCATACCAGTCATAGACTGAATCGTAATCATTGTCAAGGTCAATGGTCATGTTTGTGAAATCGCCGTCAACGTCACCATCAACGTCGTTCTTGAGCAAGTCAGCACCCAATTCATCGGGGAAGTCGGCAACTGGGCCGTTGTCGGAAGTCCACTGCCACAGGCCTGTCAAAAGCCCCATCCATGTGACAAACGCGTCACGGTTGTCAGTCATTTGGAAGTGGGAGATAGCAGATTCAATCGTTCCGTCACCGCCAAA
>DUIP01000201.1:4567-8773 GCA_013330285.1 Candidatus Poseidoniaceae archaeon | reverse complement strand
TGATCTCGGATGATCTTGAATCGGTCAAGGGCTTCCATCCACATGATTTCCTTACCGGCTTCGATGTTCATCCCCTCTTCGAGTGGAAGAATCATCATGCTGTGGTCCTTCATGTTCATGGCGTGGACCTCGTTTCCATCAAGATGGGTGACCATGGCGGTACCCTTTTCGATCATTGGAACGTGAATGTTATCGGTGACGGTTCCCACGTGAGAGATTTTCTTAGCAGAGAAAAGTGAGACCAATTCGAGCCGTGCCTTTGCTGACCCGTGCTTTCCGGGCTTGGACTTTGAGATGCTCAAAATTTTGTAAGCTTCATCGTCGACAACACAAAATCGTCCAACTTTTAGGGTGCGAATTTCAACACGGTCTGTTCCTGGCATAGAATCCCTCTATTTGCCCCCTTATGGTGCTGGCTTATCACCCTTCGCACTTTTTTACCTCAAAATCAGAGTTCGCGAACATCAAAACGTTGCCCTGATTGCTCCATTGAATGAGTGGTTACCAATGGAATAAGTTGACCTGCCACAGCAGCACTTGACACCAATTGGCCTTGCTCATGAAGGTCGATAAATGACTGGAGCGAAGGGAAATCTTCGGATGGAGTCGAACGGATTTCGAGTTGCATGCCCGTATCGACAACACCTGGGGCGACGGCAATGGAACTGATGTTGTGTGCTTGGCCTTCCTCTGCCATGCAACGGGACCACATGTCAAGGCCGGCCTTCGAGACACAATAGGCTGACCATGACCCCACAGGACGCAAGGACGCTCCACTTGAAATGGTCGTGATTCGACTCTGTTGTTCGCCACCGAGCAGATGATAGATCTGTTGTGTCAAAGCTTGCACACCAATCAAATTGACATGGACACTTCGGGCCCATGCCCCTCCCGTAGCACCTTTGATCGGTTTGACTGGAGCCACTGCACCTGCATTGTGTACGATCCCTGATATGAACGAGGCATTCGCTTTGATGATGGTTGATGCTGCAGCAATTGAGTTCAGATCCGCCAAATCACATTCGATGCTCATCGAGTCTTCAGAAGATGATTGGAGCAGTGCTTCAACCTCATCCAATGCCTCTGAAGGGCGGGCCAACGCAAAAATGGTGTGCCCTTGTTCAGCCATCTGCAGGGCCAGAGCGCGGCCTAATCCTTTCGAGGCACCAGTGATGACATAGATTGGAAGGGTCATGGATGGCCATCGAGGGACGGATTTTGATTCTGCCGTTCACAACCAAGGGCGAACCAATGGCGTCAAATCATAGATGGCATCCTCAATTTCTTGACGGACAATCTCTGATTCTTCAACACCCAAGGCATGCTCGAGGCGTTTGATGAGATGTCGACACCGAGGCGTTGAATCGCCTGACATACAATGAAGGGCGAGGAGAAATCGTTGTGCACGTCGTTGCTCTTCATTCGTGCTTTTCGCCTCATGTGCTGGCGCATCGGGGAGCATCATGAGGAAGCGGATTTGATTTGGATGCATAAATCGGGCCGTTTGTATTTGTTCATTCAGTCCGTTAAACACCTCATGGAATAAACCGCTTGATATGTTCTCGATGCCTTCAGGAAACGCATGTGCCACCAATCGAGGTGTCAATTCATGGCCGACGAGTCGTGAACGCATGTCCCTGATCATCGAGCGGGTTCCAAACATGTTGAGGATGATGAACACAGGGAGAGCAGCAAGCATGGAATAAGCACGAACGGCAACCCTGCCAATCAATCGTGCCCACAACCGTCGTAGGATGATTTTGAACATCGTCGCAGAAACAACAATTCGTAGTTTACTCAAGACTTTACGAATCAGGGCTCCGACTTTACCGATGTGGGCAAGTGGATCGATACCAAACATCGTGGCTTTGAATCCGGGTGCGCCAAGGGCTGCATGAATGAGCCAATGAGGAATCGAATGTTCGAGATCGACCGTTTCAAGTTCGTGCTGAGGGATGCCAAGAATGCTTGCCATTCTCGCAGCCGTCCGAAGCGCATCACGATAAATGAACATCAATTCTAAGCCAGTTGCTAGCGAACTGACAAGGGTCAAGATCACGAGGGTTTGAAAACCAGAAACACCCTCTGCTGCAGGGTGTTCATAGAGGAAAAAAGCAAGGCCAAAAAGCAGAAGACCAAAAATCAGTCCAATAAGTCCCGCACGTGCAACAACAAGTCGTCCAATCAAATCCAAACGGGCATCGGCTTCTTTGCGTTGCTCGATGTGGACTTCAGGATTGGATTGAACAGATTGAACGAAGCGGACAATGGCCCAATTCTGTAATCGCTTGAACACAGGCTAAACCCACTTCAGTAGGTGTAAAACCCTTGGCCCGTCTTGCGACCAAGTTTTCCATCTTCCACCATATCGATCAACAATTGGGCAGGGGCGTACTTGTCATCACCCATGCCTTCGTGAAGGACGTTCATGATGTGAAGAACTGTATCAAGACCAATCAGGTCACTGAGGGCCAATGGACCGATTGGATGGTTCATACCAAGCTTCATGATGCCATCGATCGCTTCAGGCTCTGCAACACCTTCTTGCAAGGTAAGAATGGCTTCGTTAAGCATTGGACAGAGAATGCGGTTGGAGACAAAGCCCGGGGCGTCATTGCATGAGAGAGCGGTTTTCCCCATTGTGGCGGCTGCGGTAATGACGGCGGTGTTGGTTGCTTCACTGGTTTCTTTCCCGTTGATGATTTCCACCAATTTCATGATTGGTACTGGATTCATGAAATGCATACCAATCACTTGCGAAGGGCGGTTCGTAGATTCAGCGATGGTCGAAATGGAAATGGATGAAGTGTTCGATGCAAGGATTGTTTCGGGTTTGCAGATTTGATCAAGTTCAGAAAAGATGTCTTGCTTCAGTGCCAAAATCTCGGGTACAGCCTCGACCACCAGATCGCAATCTGCACATGCTTGACGGTCGATGGCGGTGGAAATTCGTGCGCGAGCAGCATCTGCATCTGCTTGTGTCATTCGCTCTTTTGCGACCAGTTTTCCAAGTGATTTTTCGATGGTGGCAATACCGCGGTCGACATAGGCTTGTTCGATGTCAACCATGGTCACATCATAGCCAGCGCATGCAGCCACCTGTGCGATTCCATTGCCCATTTGTCCTGCTCCGAGTACGGCGATTGTCTGTATGCTCATACGACTCAACGCTCATGCCAAACGAAGGAGATTCATCAACCTGCTCCATGAACGACATGCGGTAAACGACCATGCAAGGCTTGGGTTGAGAGGTAGCCCGACTCGGATTTGAACCGAGGTCGGCGGGACCAAAACCCACCATGATGGACCCCTACACTATCGGGCTATGAATCAAAGGCGGTAGGCTCACCTTTTTGTTCTTGTCGGCGGACTCGTGTCGAATCTTATTCCAATTGTTGACGAAGTGTTGCATCGTCAATCTTGCTTTTTGCGCTGAGAATAAATTCCTCAAGAGAAATGTTCTGTTGACGCTGATAGAGAAGTGCCTGCATACCCATGTCCAGTTTATCCAATTGTTTGACGAACTTCGCTTCCTCTGTCAAACCATGTTCGTACTCATCAAACAATTCAATCCACTGTGGAGCCATTTCCATCATGGCTCGGCGCTCATCTTGTGCTTTGGTGGTGCAGTCATCATGTGGCGTCAAATCACCAACACGAACCTCAGGCAGATCATGCACCAAACAAAGCGATAACACTCGCACTAAATCGAGATGCGGTGGGCACAACTTGAGCGCGAGAACACTCATGCCCCAGGAGTGTGCAGCAACGGATTCCGGCTGCTCAACACCTGAGCGAACCCAACCTGCACGTGTGACATTTTTCAGTTCAAGCCATTCCAAAGTTTGCTCGTCCATACCCAAGCCAGCAGACAAGCCCTCAAAACCCCCACCCTTCATTGAGGGGTATGGAAGTGGGTCAACCGTCATGGTGGAATGATGCGAGAGCGCATCTTTCCAACGATGATTTACTCGGCCCCGTCCTTCAGGAGTACAACGATGGCTGCCTCGAAGGAAGAGGCGATGTGTTCTGTACCGTGATCAGGGCCATCGTCGGCCAGCAAATCTCCGTCCTTGCTGCTGATGCTGTGTGGGGGCGACTGGAGGCGTTTGTTGGCGTCATCACGCCTGAGGCCGTTGCCTCGAAGCGACCTGATGAACTTGCAACATGCGGACTAAGTCGCTCAAAAGCCTCCTACATTCACGG
>DUIP01000201.1:0-4176 GCA_013330285.1 Candidatus Poseidoniaceae archaeon | reverse complement strand
TGACAAGGAAATCCATGCACATTTTACTTCATTCAGAGGCATCGGGCCATGGACTTCTGAAATGGTCTGCATCTTTGCCTTGCTTCGTCCAGATGTGTTCAGCATCGGCGACATTGGTTTGATCAAAGCCGTTCAGATCCTTGACCCAACTGCCGAATCAAAAGATGATGTTCTTCGTGTATCCAAGCGCTGGGCGCCGTACAGAACTGCGGCATCCTGGTACCTGTGGCGGATGCTCGACCCCGTGCCCGTAGAGTACTAAATCGCCGAAGGATTGACAATATGCCCCTCTCATCGGATAACATGACCGAGGATTCACAAGATGGCCGGACTCTTGTTGAACGACTCAATGAAACAGGTGCTAAACTCGCAAAATTATCCAAAACGGCTACCACTGCCACCAAAGCGGGGCTATCTGCGACTGCAGAAGCAAGCAAAGTAGCTGCAAATAAGGCCGCTGATGCAAGTAAATCTGCTGTGGGAAAGGCAGCGGAAGCAAGTAAGATGGCTGTGAGCAAAGCAAATACGGCGGTCAAAAATGTGGTCGAAGATTCAAAACAGAAAAGGGATAAACGTCGAGAGGATAAAATTGAGAAAACGAAAGAAGAACTCCGCTCGGAACCACTGATGAATGACGTACCACCGATGGTTGTGCTACCTGAATTTGAAGAGGAACGAATGTCGGTTGTCAATGAACAACAAGCGAATCAATTGCTCCTTCTCGAGGAAATGCAGCGCCTCTCATCCCGTGTAGACAGTTTGGAAAAAAGAAACAGAATGATGGCTACATATGCTCAATCAAAAGGTGTCGAGATTCCTGAAAGTGTTATTCAAATGGATGAGCAGGCAATCAAAAATCAACAATTCATCAGCACTGGAGAAGCCATTGGAGAGATCCTTCACATTCTCGGCGCATCGCTAATGTTCGTTGTTGTTCTTGTCGGTCTCGATTATTCCGTAACTGAACGTGGGTGGATGCTGTATGAAGTCTACACTGCAGACCTTGCAGTTTGGGCAATTGGTTCTTTTTCATGGATCATGTATCTTCTTTACAGACTCATCAAGGCCGGACTCCGCATCCCTATGTTGATTCGAATTCAAACCTCGTTGGCTGTTGCGATCACAACACTGCTCGGTTTGATGATGAACAATGACGCCATGAGTACGGTATCGAATGTATGGACATGGGGGACTGTGTTGGCCATTGGACTGCTTCTTGGTGGTAGTATGATTGCTACTGCATGGCGCTCAACGAAGCGGCTTGTTGGTATTCGAGAAACTATTGAAGTCATCGATTGATGGCGTCAGAATCTTTGAACAAATCTCGAGTGATGTTCTTCTGATGAGATTCGAGGGTACCACCGCCGATCTCCAAAAGTTTCGAGTCTCGCCAAAGACGCTCAACGTGGTATTCAGCAACATAGCCGTAGCCACCCATCACTTGCATAGCAGCGTCTGCGATTTCCTTCGCTGCGGTTGTAGCAAAGAGTTTGACACCGTCTGAATCGAGGCGCTGTCCAGCAGTACCAATGGTGAGGTTGTTGGCAGTGTCGTAAATGTAGGCACGCATTGCACGGTACTTTGCCCATGATTCACCGATGTAGCGTTGCATTTGTCCGAAGTCTCGAATCTTCGAGTTGAAGGCCGTGCGATCTGTTGCATAGCGATTCATTTCATCCAAGGAGCGACGGGCGATTCCAAGTGCCATAGCGGCAAGGGTGAGCCGTTCTAATTCGAGGTTGCCCATCATGTGAATCAATGATTCACCAGGTGAGCCAACGATGCTGTCTGCGGGTACGATGCAATCATCAAAGACGAGTTCTGCTGTATTGGAAGCCCGCATACCGGTTTTGTCGAATATTTTCTGACCGACTGAATAGCCTGGCATGCCTGCTTCCACGAGGAAGGTCGACATTTGAACACGGCCACGATCATCTGTTCCAGTCTTGGCATAGACCCAAACCACATCAGCAGGTGTACCTTCGTCATCGATGCATCCATTGGTGATCCACATCTTTCGGCCGTTGATCACCCAAGTTCCATCGTCCTGTTGAACTGCAGTGGTGGAAAGTCCAAGCACATCTGTTCCTGCATCAGGTTCAGACATAGCCATGGCTCCAATCCATTCACCAGAACAGACCTTTGGAAGAATTCGAGTCTTTTGGGCTTCAGTTCCATTGTAGGCAAGGTTGTTGACAAAAAGCATGGAGTGGGCCAAGTAGGCCAAGGCAAAACCTGGATCGGATGCTGAAAGTTCCTCGTGAACGATGGTGCAAGCGGTTGCATCAAGGCCAGCGCCACCGTATTCTTCTGGTGCGCTGATCCCAAGCAAGCCCAACTCGCCCATGGAGCGAAGAAGTTCGTGATTGAAGCGTTCATGCTTATCGTGTTCATGAGCTTGCGGCTCGACGTATTCAGCGGTCCAATCTCGAACCATTTCACGGAGCATCAAGTGTTCTTCACTGGGATTTGCAATGTCCATAACGGCCACCTTCAACCATGTCGGGGAGCATCCCCCTTTTCACCCTTTGTCGATGTTTTTTCGCTTAACGGCGAAACAGACGCCGTCGGCTTTGCTTCTTTCGACTTGGGCGAACCCGCCGTGGAGGAGGCGCTGTTTCGTGTTCAGAACCCATTGCTGGGCGGCGACGTGTCTGTGTGGGTGGGCCTCTTCGGCGAGGCGGCGAAGCAGGCACTGGAGCGGCGCGCTTGACCTTGCGGATCTTACGCCCGTTGGAACGTGGAATCTTCTTTGCCCGCTGACCAACATGCTTCAAATGACCATTGACGGTCCTCTTTGGCTCGACTTTTGTGACAATACCTGCTTGATTCAACACTTGAGTGGCCAATTGACGCGGCGTTGAAGAAACCGTGACTTCTTCGACAATTCGGCTGGCAAGGTGTTGGAGGGTTTGATCCCCTTCGACGCGAGGTTTGGACCTTACATCGACATGGAGCGTTTCATCCCTCACTTTCCTTGCCTTCTTTTTTGCCGGCTCATCCATCAATCCAATCAGAAAATTAGTGCTCAAAGCATCCTGCTTTCGCTCAACCATACGCATCCCATCCAAAGCGAAATGCCTCTTCATCTGGTTATCAATATTCCCCGCGAATCAATGGAGAAATACCTGTTTTTGGCACTAGAAAAGAGCATTCACTCTTCATCATCTTCAGCCATGGCACCGACGAATGCACGGTAGTCTTCCTCTTTTTCAAATTCCAGAGGTATAACCATGATCTCGAGGCAGTCTTGACATTGATAACGCTGACCAGTCATGAAACCAACATAGGGATAGACACGGATACCATGGCATGCGATGCAAACTCGAAACGACATAATCAGTGCCTCAAGACGCTCTAGGAGCAGACACCTCATAGTGCTTCTTAGCACGGTATACCTCCGAGTTCAAAGGTTAACTCGAACAGGAGAGCATCGAACACCCAACACGATGACGTGCCCATTCTGGACGGCGTTGAAACCATTCTTCTTCCATCTCTGGTTGCTCATCATAGGGGTTCTTCAGCAAAGTATGGATTTGCTCACATACGACATAGTCTTCCTTTTCAGCCGCATCAATCGCAAGTTGTGCCATCCAATTTCGAAGAACATACTTCGGGTTGGCACGCCTCATCACTTCTCTGTTGGGCTCGCCTCCAACACGTTGCCACCACGCTTGTAACCATGCTGAAATTTGTTCTTCAGCAGCCCCTAATGGTTCGTAATATGCATGGCTCAAATCACGTGGATCAGGACCTTCGAGAGAAGCAAGAAGGCGGAAGAAAATCGTCATATCAATTTCTATAGTTTGCAGTGCTGTGTTTAATTGCATGACGAGTTCTTGATCTGTTTCTCGCCACTCATCAAGACCAAGTTTCTCCGCCCACATGACATTATGATGTTCATTGAACACCTCACCATAGTGATCCAAAACGGACTCAAGCTGTCGAGGCTCCTCCATGAGCGGAATGAGGCTTTCTAGCCATCGAGCGAGGTTCCATGCACCAATTTGCGGTTGCTGTCCATAACGGTACCTTCGAGTTGAGGCATCGGTTGTGTTTGGTGTCCAGCCTGGATTGTAATCCTCAAGCCACCCATAGGGTCCATAATCGATGGTCAAACCGTGAATCGACATGTTGTCGGTGTTCATCACGCCGTGAACAAAGCCCACCCTCATC
>DUIP01000025.1 GCA_013330285.1 Candidatus Poseidoniaceae archaeon | reverse complement strand
TTCGACCCTCACCCTCGATGAATACCTCGTCGGGTTGGATTTGATCGCAAGTGAAGAGTTTGCAAAGGTCCTGAGAAACAGGAGCGGGGTGCTTTCTGAACTCAACTCCCTGTCTGGGTGGAATGTGCTCCCAGGTGACGAGTTAATGGTCGAAGTAGGTGTCCAAAACAGAGGCATTACAACCTCGGCAACATCAACCATCTTGATCAGTGGACCTGATGGTCAAGACACATCGTATTCACTTCCACCCTTGGCAACATACGCTGCTCACAAGGTCAATTTCTCTTGGGTGGTGCCCGATGATCAAGCCATTGGCATCCTACCAATCACATGGGAAGCAGACCCCTCCAACATCAACTCTGCTGATGCAAATCCCGACAACGATGTTGCACAACTTGCCATGTTTGTCGGGCGATTGCCAACACCAGTGGTTCAAAACGCGAGCGCACTCACCCTCGAAGAAATCACACTCGATGCTGGAAGCAGTTTCGATGAAGACGGTGGGACCGTTGTCTGTGAATTCAACATTCCATACGATGATGGCACTCGGACATGGGCTTGGGAGAAAATCCCCTCCGAGGACTGCAGTGTAGATTACACTTGGATTGATGATGGCAATTATCCAGTCGAAGTCACTGTCATCGATGAAGAACGTGACGAGCAGACTGTGATATTGCTCGCCTCGATCGGAAATCGAGAACCGAAAATTGAGATCCGAAGTTCACGAACTGAAGCGAAGGTTGAGCACCCAATCACGCTTTATGCCTATGCCAATGATTCTGATTCTGAGGATGTATGGCCTGGCGTGGTTGACGTCTATTGGCCTGATGCAATATGCCAAGAGGGCTATTACACGAGGGTCTGCACCACCACCGCACCAACAGAAGGTTGGCACACCTTCACGGCCGTTGGAACCGATGATGATTCAGCTTCCACCATGGCGACCATCGACATTAAATTCACCAATATCGCACCCCATGGCACATCCATTGCACTGCTCCAAAACGATGCAATTCTTGCCAGCGATGAACAGCAAATATGGTACCTCGACGAAGATGAATCCGTCAATGTACGTGGACAAGCACTGGATTCGATTGATGATTTGGACACGCTGACTCACACATGGTGGCCGGATGGTCAAGAACCATCGTTGATGTATTCATTCACAGGAAGGGTCTCGACCTTCCCAATGATGTGGTCGACATCTGGCCTCCACACCATCCGCCTAGAGGTAAGCGATGAGGATGGGGAAGCGAGCACCATCAACGAGCGATGGGTGAATGTTCGAAACGTGCCGCCCGTCATTGAACCCCTGGTCTCAATCCTTCCTATTGCCGAAGGGCAATCGATCACCATCACAGGAAATGCTACCGATACACCAAGCGACCAAGCAAGCCTTGTACGCTGTTGGGACATCGATCCCGGGGTTGACAGCAATGACATCGGAGGAGCTGATGACGATTGTGATATCGAAGGTGATGTGTTAACCTACACGTGGAACCGAAGTGGTACACACACGATCATCTACCACGTTACAGATGACGACGGGGCTCAAACCAGCGAAGTTTTGAATGTTGAAGTGTTGAACATGCCCCCGATTGTTCGATTGCAAAATTTGGACTGCATGGCCTACAAGATGTGCGTACTCAGCGCCCAACAAACCATTGATTCAGCCAACGACATTGGAAGTCTGACGGTGGTGTGGGACCTCGATATTACCGTTGATAGCAACGGTGATGGAATCAAAGATAACGATGCAGATTTGGTTGGTACAACCGTCCAACACATGTTCCGAAGCCCTGGCCAAATCCGTGTCAAGGCAATTGCATGGGACGAAAACCCCGAACGACCAGGCCAAGCAACAATGGTCATCGATGTTGCTCCCGCGGAGCGGAATTCGCTTGAACAAATTAGTGCTGGACTCATCGGTGAAGAAGCAAATTCTCTTGCCCAACTGGCCTTACTCATCAGCATTCTAGCGTTGCTTGGTGTATTGACTCGGCGCAGAAAGGGTGGCAACGATACCCCTTGGAATGGTGATTCTGAGGACATGTTGGATGATGTGTTTGATTCACAAACACTGATTGAGCAAGCACAAACTCGACGACCATCGACACCACCCGCAATGGATGCCTTTGGCCCAATAAAAACAGTCGAACAGGTGGTCGAAGCACCCGTAGCCATCGAACCCCAGCCAATGCCTGTTGAATCTGAGGAGATCAGCACATCTTCACCACAACTCCCAGAAGGAGGTCTGCCTGAAGGATGGACTGCCGAACAATGGGGGCACTATGGCCAACAATACCTCGATGCACAGGGTTCTCAAGAAAAAGTATTTTCTCAAAATGGCACGGAACTCAAGTAGGAGTAGTACCTCCGTTAATCATGACTCAACTCCGGCCGATTGTGCTTGGCTTGATTTTCTTGATGCTTGCCTCCCCTCTAGGGGCCATGGTCACCTCGACAAGCAACCTTGCAGATGAGCATCAACCGATGAATGCAGAAGGATGGGACAAAGACATCGATGTGCCAACATGGCGCATTGGCGATGAGTGGGTCTATGATACGAATTTCGATGTGGCGCAACTGATTGCACAAGCAAATGTCTCCGCAAGCCTCAACACGTTAACCGGTGAAACATCGTACGAGATCACAGACATCTTGTTCATCACCATTGATGGCATCCAAACCTTGGCCTATGTGCTCGAAATTGATGGTGATTTCACATCCGGCAACAGCGGTGCGACCCTTGAAGGCGTCAGCGGAAGACTCGACATTGGCTATCAAGGGGAAGACCTCATTCGAGTTCGTGACCTTGCTGTCATCAATTCAGAATTTACGTTAGACGTCAAATTCCGACCATTCAACCTTGGTTTCCTTGAACAAGACATCGCTGAAATCACCTTTGATACCTTTTACGACCCGCCCAAAGAAAAGTACGATTTCCCACTCCATCTAGGCGACCAGTGGTACATGCCGTTCCAATCTGGCACCGGAGTCACAGGCACTTCTGATTACTTTGACCCAAGTGAATTTGACACCTCTGGCGGGGAAAACAACAGTTGGCAAATCACAGCCAATGGTATCCCAACCGATGGTTCGAAGAACATCCAGTACACGGGATGCGATGATTCCTACAAGATCAATGAAGTCAATGCAACTGGTGTCTCTCTTGGCTACAATTGGTATTGCCCTGCGGTGCGTTTCAATTCATGGATTTCAATAACAAACGCTGCTGGATTTACTATTGATTGGCTGCTGAAGGAATACAACCCTGCGGACTCCTACGGTGTTTCAGCAGGTTCCACGCCTGGAACTCGGAATGTCGAAATTGACATCGATATGCAGTTCCTCGCCACACTGCCGGACTCTGAACAAACACTCACTGCGAGTTATACCACTTCACCGAGTGGAACGCCACAGGCGAATAAAAACCTCCAAGTTCGGTATGAACTCGACAGCCATTTGGCAAGCCCGACGACCGATGGAAATGGAGAAATTACGCACCTCTTGAACGTGTCAGATGTGGTTGACACCACGCCCTCGAGTGACGATTACACCAGCAATGGTGTCATTGTTTGGGATCCTGCTACAGATATTATCGGAGCGACAACCGTTGTGATTGACTTGTCCGTCGTGGCGGTCGATCTTGTGGCCCAAGCAGACTCGATTATTGTCACTCGAGT
>DUIP01000065.1 GCA_013330285.1 Candidatus Poseidoniaceae archaeon | reverse complement strand
TTCACACACCACCATGATCAACGGCTTAGGCGTGCTTGGATGGGGCGTTGGAGGCATTGAAGCAGAAGCCGTCATGCTCGGACAACCAATTTACATGCTTGCCCCAGATGTTGTCGGCGTACGATTGACTGGGAGCCTCAACCCTGGCGTCACTGCAACAGACATGACGTTACGAATTGTCGAAATGTTGCGTGAGCACGGTGTTGTTGGGAAATTTGTAGAATTCTTTGGAAGCGGAATGGCAGCATTAACGCTTGCCGACCGGGCAACCATTGCGAACATGGCTCCTGAATACGGTGCTACATGCGGTTTCTTCCCTGTTGACGAGCGAACACTGGATTACATGCGCCTGAGTGGACGAGAAGACGATGCCATTGCCGGCGTTGAAGCCTATGCTCGCGCCCAAGGTTTGTGGTTTGAGGCAGGCGCAGCTGAGAAGTCATACACGGCCACGCTAGAACTTGATTTGACATCTGTGCAACCAGCATTGGCAGGTCCCAAGCGCCCACAAGATCGGGTTGACCTTTCGAACATGAAATCTCATTTCCTCGAATCTCTAACCCACGAACTTGGTCATCATGGCCACGGTTTAGCTCCCGAGGATTTGTCAAAAGGTGCGATCGTCGAGCGCGATGGAAAAACATACGATTTGAATCACGGAGATGTTGTCATCGCAGCCATCACAAGCTGCACCAACACCTCGAACCCTGACGTCATGCTGGCTGCCGGTATTTTGGCACGAAATGCACGAAAGCACGGTCTTGAAGTCAAACCATGGGTCAAAACCTCCCTTGCGCCTGGTTCACGTGTCGTCACCGAGTACTACGAGGCAACGGGACTTCAAGAGGACTTGAACGCACTCGGATTCAACGTCGTCGGCTACGGGTGCACCACCTGCATCGGTAACTCAGGGCCAATTCCAGAGCAAATTGAGGCTGCTATTGATGAAGCAGGCCTCATTGTCGGTTCTGTGATTTCAGGAAATAGAAACTTCGAGGGTCGGGTTCATGGTAAAGTCAAGGCTTCTTACCTCGCAAGCCCACCTTTGGTGGTTGCTTATGCTTTGGCGGGTTCCTTGGAGGTTGACCTTTCGACCCAACCAGTTGGCTATACGCCGGAAGGAAAGCCTGTGATGTTGAGTGAACTTTGGCCGAGTGATGAGGAACTTGCAGAAGCTCTTGCCGTCATTACGCCTGAGATGTTCCGTCAACGCTACGCTGATGCAATGAATGAACCCCGCTGGGACAGCATACCGTCTGAGGCAAGTCCACTCTATCCTTGGGCGCCAGAATCGACCTACATCCGCCTTCCAACATTCTTTTCAGGACTTTCAGCAGAACCTGAACCAATCACAAGCATTGATGATGCCAAGGTCTTGCTAAAATTGGGTGACTCGATCACAACCGATCACATCTCGCCAGCGGGTGCATTCCCTGCGGATGGCCCAGCAGGCACATGGCTGATTGAGCGCGGCATTCAAAAAACAGATTTCAATTCCTTCGGCAGCCGTCGAGGAAACCACGAAGTGATGATGCGAGGCACCTTTGCAAATGTGCGGATTCGAAATCAAATGGCTCCAGGAACCGAAGGTGGTTTTGCTCGAGATTTTACCACGGGTGAAATCGTCTCTGTCTATGACGCTGCACAAAGTTACGATGGACCAAAAGTCGTTCTTGCAGGGAGTCAATATGGCACAGGTTCTTCGCGGGACTGGGCTGCAAAGGGCACATACTTGCTAGGTGTGGGGGCAGTCATTGCGACATCCTTCGAACGTATTCACCGCTCGAATCTTGTCGGCATGGGCGTTCTTCCGATGACCTTCATGGAAGGTGAATCCCACGAAGCCCTCGGCCTTGACGGGACGGAAACATTCACCATCCCGATTGGCGATGATGTCCAACCGCTTCAGATGATTGAAGTGACCGCAACCCGCACAGATGGCACGACCATGACATTCTCTGCTCAGGTCCGACTTGATACACCTGTCGAAGTTGAATACTATCGAAATGGCGGGATCCTCCACACCGTGTTACGACAACTTGCGACCTCTGAGTGAGGCACACCCAAGCGAAACCTGAATCGAGAAGGCATTCGGCAAATTCAAGAGCAGTTCAACCGAGGGATGGATGATGGCGAAACTTCGTGGTCATGTTCGTTATCGTTTCCGCTCGGATGAGCACGATGTCAATGTTCTTCTCGAAGGTGAAGCATCATGGATTGAGGAGCGAGTGAAGGAACTTGGGCTTCAAGGGGTCGGTTGGTCGATGCCAATTGGCACCGAGGTTCAAGCCACGAACACCTCTGGTTTAGCCCCGCAAAAAACAGCGCAGAAAGATGAACTCGATGACGCTCCAATTGGTGACAAACCCCTCGACATGGGCCCGACTCCAGATCCCAGTCGAATACCAGTTGTTCGCCGTCCAATTGGCCAACTCGACCTCGGTGTCGAATTGGAGGCCATTGGTTTGCAAGTACCTGAGCGCCCAGATCCTATCGAATTGATGGAAGCCTTGGATGAAATGGAAGAGCCTCGCCCTGTACAGGGTGCAATGAGCATCGACCCTATGGCAGAAGCTTGGTTGCGTGAATTAATGCATCTTATCGTCAGAGAATATGGCATTACTGCCCTGCAAACTGAAGTGATCGAAGAGGTGGCCAGTAAGAAACTCGGTCATCGAGAAGGGACTGCCTTAGAAGTATGGCTTGAATCGCTGTTTGGTGCTGGTAAATTAGTCAAGGTACACGGTGGCGACGCTACAGGTTGGGGCCCTTCACCGGGTTGGCTTAAAGGTAAATTTTGAAGCCTAAGGGCTGTCAAAAACAGCGATATTCGGTGTTATTTTTACGCCGATTTTCTACCGGAATATTGAATTTTCTTTTTTCGTGTTAAACGGGGTACTGCGAAGAAAAGCGGGCAGGATAATTGTGAACTTTAGAACAAAGGAATTAAAGTGCAACGGGCGTTGGCCGAAGCAGTGATGTTGATGTTCTCCAAAAACAACCACAATAACAGCCGCGCCTTGAGCATGTTCCTTGTCATGCTGATGGTTTTGTCGACCACCGCCGCCCTTGCAACAACTGCGAGCGCTTCAATTGCCCGTTCATACACCACAAATCGTGATCCGTTGGACGTCGCAATCGGCGATTTCAATTGTGACGGTTTCAATGATTTGGCCGTGGCAACAGAAGGAACCCACACCATCAGCATCCTCTGGAACGATGGCAATGGAGATTTCAGCGAGCGTCAGGACATTTGGGTCTCAAAGAACCAAAGTCGAAACGCAGACTGGGACGAATTCTCGAACGTTCAATTCATCGAAGTTGGTGAATTCACTGGCGATGGAGCAGACGACATCGTCATCTTCCAACGCAACAACCCATTCAAGACCGATGATAACGGCGCACCAGCAGGAGAACCTGGAAACGTCACCATCATTGAAAACGCTGGATGCAATGACGACTCTTGGAGCATCGGAGAGCGATTCACACATTTCTGGGCTTGGGACCTCGCTGTGGGCGATGCAGACCAAGACGGAAACGATGACATCTACATTCTCGACCTCTTGAGCGATCTTTCATCGCAACGTGTCGTCACCTACCGTGGACCGATCTCTTCCGCCACTCAGGGCATGATTACAACCCTCGGGCCATCGAATCAAAACGCATACCGTAGCCTCGAAGTTGGCGACTGGGGTGAAACTGAAACCGGTGGACTCAGCGGCACTTGTACCGATGATGACATCTATCTGCTTCGTTCAGAAGGTGTTGATTATTCCACTGGTCAATCCACCAACCCTGGAAACAGCGATAACCTCTCCATCATCGAGTACTCCTGCTTGACAAACACGTACCCAGCAACCTACAGCTTCAACACAGCAACCCCACAAACCGGAACGAGCATCATCAACATGAACGTCGAATTTGCCAATGATTTCGATATTGCAGACATTGATGGAAACGGAGAAATCGACGCTATGGTTCTCAACGATGGAAACGTGGAAAATGTCAGTTTCGTGACATCTGCTTCCTCTGGAAGTTGGTCGACGCCCGCCCGGGCCTACTTTGGACCCTACATCTCCTATTCTGTCACCATCGCTGATCTCAACGGTGACGGTGAGCCTGATTTCGTCAACCCAACGGTTGCGTATCAACAAAACAGCAGTGACTCCGCAGGTGGCTCCACATCAAACTTCTACCTCAACTTCCCAACCACGGTCCAAGTGACCCTTTCGGACGGAAGCGGGGCACATCTAACACCTCTTTCCTACGAGGCAGGCCGACGACCGAGCATGGTCGAAGTGGGTCAACTCGCAGGTGCTTCCAATTCAGCACCAGACATCGTTGTTGGGCACACCAGCTATGACTTCGGTAGTTGGGTAGACAACTTCGGATGGGAAGGGCAATACGATACCATTACCGTTGTCGAAATGGACAACAAAGATCTTGCTGTCACCTCTCTCGAGATTAACCCAACTGACAACTTCTTCGGAATTGTCGGTGAAGGTACGCGTGACATCAACGTCACAGTGACCAACACTGGAATGGACATTCTCAATGGCCAAAGCGCGACCCTTGACCTTGAACTCAAGGTTGTCGATGAGGCTTCATCGACCAACAGCACTGTCTACCAAATGGACTGGGACGCTCCAGAAGACAAGACCGGCTGTGGCACTGGCTGCAGTTGGGCTTTCGAAGAATACATCGATCAAGCCACAAAGTGGCACGAAGAGACAAATCATTCCATCGGTGCATCTGATGGAAACAACGATCCAAATGTTTCCGCGAATTACCAAAACCCAACCGACTTCATGTGGGCTGGACATTACAAGACCAACACCTCTGGCGGTCTATGGAGTGGGTATGACAAGAACTGGGACGACGCTATGGTCCTCGAAGATGTTGACCTCACGGGCTCAGATCGTGCCTTCATGAGCGTTGAGCTGTTCCAGCACCTCGGTCACGGTGTGCTTGGAAGCGTTGATCAAACAGGCAACTACCTTGCTGGCGATGTTTGGGATGACATTGCAATGATTGAAATTGGCAGTGCTGAATCGGGATGGGACGTTATCTCCTGTCCACAAGAAGCCTATGTCAGCGGTGCATGCGCCTCTGGTGCCTCGATGTGGGGTGGCTTTGACCTCGATCGTCAATACAAGCAAGCCATTGGTGGTGTCGCCGAGGGCGTCTACTACTATGGTGTCTATTCCTTTGGAACCTATTACGGATGGAACAACTTCACTGAAGAGGGCGTAGGTGCGTTTGACCTCAGTCCTTGGGCTGGTGAAACAGTCGATGTCCGCTTCCGCTTCCGCACTGGATTCACAGGCTCCATTTCTGATGATAACGAAAGCCGTTGGACTGGCCGAGACGGATACGCAGTGGATAATCTCACCATTTGGAAGCAAAACACGGCCTTCCTTGCGAACCCACAAGTTCAGCAATCCACGATCAACCTCAACAACCTCGGTCCTGGACAAGAGTACACCACTTCGATTACCGCAGACTTGCTCAATGACACAACATACAGAATTTCCGCAAGCCTGTCTGCAAACAGTTGGGATGAACAACCGCAGAATGATGAGTTGGTTGGCTACATTACGCCGTTCAATCTTTATGATCCAACCGTGGAAGGCATCGAATACTTCAATCCAGGAGGACTCTATGCAGAAGGTATGTTCGACATCGATGTCACAACCAACAACTATGGTAACACCGAAATGGACTTCGATATCGAGGCGACCGTCTTCTCTGCAACACCATCCGATGTGTACTGTGGAACACCGACTGCTCTATGTGAAGAAGACTTCGAAGGAGGAGCGAATGGATACAGGTACACTGAAAGCGCCAATCCGAAGGGTGTGATCTACAATGAAAACACCTGTCAAGACAAGATCTTCAACAACAATGCATATTGGTTTGGACACCCTTGTGACACTGGAGCAAATGGCTATGGTGATGCTTGGGCAAATGAAACACTAACCATCCCTGACATCGACTTGACTTCGATGAGCGGAGATTTCGTGTCACTCAACTTCGAATACTATGCAGATACATTCTACGGCATTGATTCAGACGGCACTTCAATCGTTGACGTCAACGATTACGCC
>DUIP01000198.1 GCA_013330285.1 Candidatus Poseidoniaceae archaeon | reverse complement strand
GACTTGTTGATTGGCGACCCTGCTTTGGCTGAAAAGGAACTCGGTTGGGTTCCACACACCTCGTTTGAAGAACTCGTGCAAATGATGGTTGATGCAGATATGGCCATCGTGCAAGAGGCCGTTGATGGTGGCTACGCTCCACCGATCCCGCCAGAGTGATGATGGAGGCCACACGATGGCACGACCCATTCTCTACTCGTTTCGCAGGTGCCCATACGCCATGCGTGCCCGCATGCCGATTGTTCGAACCAACTTTGAGGTGGAACTGCGGGAAGTCATCTTGAGGGATCGTCCCGAACACATGATGGAAATCTCACCCAAAGGCACCGTTCCAGTGTTGTTGCTGGAAGACGGTACGGTGATTGAAGAGAGCCTCGAAATCATGCAGCACGTCTTGGATTGGACGCTGAGCGAAGAAGAACAGCACTGGATTTCACGCAACGATGATGAATTCAAGTTCCATCTTGACCGATACAAGTACCCCAACCGCTACGAAGACGTTGACGAAATCGAACAACGCACTCTTGCCTCGGCCTACCTGATGGATTTGAACCAGCGATTGGCCACTGAACCCTCGATCAGTGAAGCCTTGAGCGATGCGTTGTTCCCATTTGTTCGGCAGTTTGCCAATCACGATCGGGATTGGTTTGACGTTCAGCCATGGACTAACGTGCTTGCTTGGTTAACAGAGAACCTCGAAAGTGAGGCGTTCAAAGCCTGCATGAAGAAGCACAAGCAGTGGGTTGAGGGAGATGCAACCATTGTGTTTCCAGCAGATTCGGCTTGAGTCTGATGCTTTGAATTCGGACCAATCAACCGTGTACTTCTGGATGTTCATTTTCCCCTAAGTATGCCCCACGTGCGGGCGCGATTATGTTACTTTCCGCGCTTGCGCGGACACTTAGGGGCTCAAGAAACGCTGTGCTGAGCGAAAGTTTTTTATGGAAGGTCCGCTTATGGTGAGATGTACCGGAACAGGTGAGCAAGTATGAGGGGACCAAAATTCAACATTCTATTTTCGTTGATGCGGACCCTCCGTCATCGCAGTTAGTGCGACTGATCTGGGTTTGGCAGTGAACGCTGCTTATGCAACCACAGAAAGGGCGTTATCGCTCTTTTCCAACATTGCATATGCGTTTTCGCTGTTTGAAAGCAGCATGGAGGTATGGTGTAGTGGATAGCATCAGGGGCTTCGGATCCCTGGACCCCGGTTCGAATCCGGGTACCTCTGCCTGCTTTGACCCAAAAACAACAAAGAACACAAAAAGGAAAGGATACAATGACAAAAAAAATACACAATATAAACACAAAACCTGAACATTGGTTTGTCCAACAAGGATACACCGACCCAGATGAACTCATCGACCACAATGGCAACCTGCAATTGCCTGAGAAATTCATGCAGATTTTCTCAGCCTACAATCAACACAACATCGCAGAAGGCAAGGATTGGGACACATGGCCTGAATGGGAGCTGGTGCTCACTTCTCTTGACGATTATCTTACGTTTGGAGAACCTGATACTGAACCGCCAGAAGCGGTTGCAGAAAGGGAACACTGGCTTGGACTTATGCAGTTCATGCACGATTCACCTGCCATCGCCATCGACGGTTATACCATCAAGGTGACCGGCGACTATGGCCACACCTTCAGCTTCGACATGTGCATCGAATACGAGGAATGGGTGACGCCAGGCTCGCTTGTTGAGCACTACGAGAAAACAGTTGGAATCGGTGTGGAACAACTTGGTCCACCCTGGCAACCCAATGTCCTTCAGTTCTTCATGAAAGGCGTCGTGGAGCATTCGCTTGGAGCGTTTTGGACCTGCCCTGAGCACGTTCCCAAGTATGGAGGCAAACCAACGGTGCAGGCCACAGAGGTGGACTTTTGCATCGAACAAAGAGAAGGACAAAGCTTCCCACTTGCGATGCTTTCTTTGCTCCATTTGTGCATTGAAGACACCCACATTTGGAAAATGGGCTTCGAGCATGATCTGAGTCAAATCGAATACATCAAAGAAGTGGAATCAGAATGGCCATCAGGAAGGCCACATCAAGACAGAGAATACCTATGAGGTGAAAAAATGGAAAAGAAAAACGGAACAAAAAACAACAAAATAGACATCACGATGCTGCTGCAATTGCTTACGCTCTATCTGCAGCAACAGATAGAATTGAATGCCTACGAGCTTGAATCGGTGAAGGAATGGAACACGAGACATGAGGAAGGAACCAGCATCGTTCACCTCGAGACAGACAAATCCTGTTTCGATGAAGACTTCAGTAAGGAGTGGTTGTGATGGTTTGGAAACCAAACGCCAGCGCTCCATTGTGGGATTCACCTGCTGGAGATGAGCCTCAAGGGCCATTTTTCCCAGAGGTGGAGATTGAGCACATCAAGCAAATTGGGCCCTCTTGTGTGGCGACTACGTTGGCTATGATTGCAAGAACAACAGGAGCAGATGTGAACCCAGATGAGTTCAAGGGCATTACCAACTCACAATCACCGCATTCATGGTCGAATGCGCTCAAGCCATACGGTATGCAATTGGCGTACTGTAACCACGACTTGAGGAGGATTGAGCATTACATCGACGAACTTGTCGAACTCAACGACTTGTTTTTCTTGTCCTTTTACTCGGTCAACCCACCAAGTGATCCAGATGGAAATGGCAAGCTGTGCACGGCACACATTGTTACGATGCATAATGGCACCATCTACGACACTGCAAAACACAGTGGCTCGGGCGGTGTGGTTCTGGCCAATGAATACGAAAGGCTGGAAAGGCAAACCAAGAGAATCTTCAGGGTTGTGCCACTTGGGCATCCGAGGTGCGTCTGATGAGTCAAAGCACAACAAGAAGGCTACCAATCGACGGGTTTGGGACCTGCGTCACCTATGGTGAGGCCAACGGCATGGGCATTGGTCTACCCATTGAAATTGATGAAGACAGACCCCTTGTGGTGGCTCACCCAGCAGCAGCAAGCCATTACCACGCGAGCATGAGTTTGTTTGAAGATGCGGGCCATCCGTTTTTGCAGGTCTTGGTTGATGCGGGGATGTTGTTCGTTCCCGACCAATGGCCCTATCACGCAGATGTAGTCAATCATGCCATCTATCAGAGGTTGCACGACTCCTCGGAGGGCTGGCCAGTGTTCAGGAAAACCTCACTCGCCACACCGCACTGGCAACTGCATGTCATGAGGGAGGCCTACGATTTTCTGTCCAACTCGCCACCCATTGATGTCCTCTACGTTGACTGGTTGTCGTGGCTTGACAGGTTTGTCGAGGACAGGGAAAACGCCTTTCCAGAGATGATGGCTCAGTTTGCCCACAACATAAGGGATGGTGGTCTTGTGGTGTTGGATCACAAACATACGCCGACCGATGAATCTGGCGTATGCTGGTACAATCATCCAGGTGGAGAATTTTCTCTCACTGAATCAACATCGATGAGTGAGGTCTGCACCATTGAATGGCTTGGAGAAAACGCCAATCATGAACTGCAAACATACAGTGCAACGGTGTTCAAAGTTCACCATCATGCGGATGGAGAATGGGGCGGAGTGGATTGGTTTGAAGCCATGAAACCATGGTTTTGGAACACAATACCGGAAATGGCGCTGATGCCATCTCAAGTGCAGAAGATGTTGGATGAAGAACAGGAAGAAACCGTCCATCCAAACGCCATCACATGGGAGAACTGGCACGACACATGGTCAACGGTCTACATGGATGGAGAAGAGCATGGAATGGTGTTCAAAACGCCAGTGCCGGCAAGGTCGGCTTGGCCATTCGAAGCCTACCATTCCTACCTTCAGTGGCTCGTTGATCATCCCATGTGTTTGCCAGCCGAGGTGACCAAGAGGTCCTATGCGCTCAAGGGTGAAGGTTTCAGGCTCAACATCGTCCACGGCGATCTCGTTGCGCTCGCTCCTGCCCTGCACACCAAACATACCGCTTTGGCCGTCAGGCACGCCTTGCAACAGCAAGTCATCGGGAGATGCCCGTGGTGGAAGCATCAGACAACGGTGCTTCAGACCAAAGAATCGTGGATGTCAAACCCAATTGTTGGGCTGAAATGGTCAGGCCCATCCGCTACACCACACCTTGCGAAACATTTGATTCAGCATTCAAAGGCTCAAGCGTTTGGCGTCACCATGCACAATTCAAAGTCATTCGATTGCAGAGAGGTCATCACTGTAGCGCATGGAACAGCGCAGTTAACAGAGGTCATGGCCGCAGTGGAGGCGTATTATCAGGAACTTGGACCGGACGCTCCAAGGCCAATCCATAGGCTTGAATTGACCGTGGTCACAAGAGATGAAGGGGAATACGTAGAGCAGAAACTTCCACCTCTATGGAGGAGGGCTGACGATGAGGGATGGAAT
>DUIP01000140.1 GCA_013330285.1 Candidatus Poseidoniaceae archaeon | reverse complement strand
CCATGCGCATGAGGGTCGATTCAACCAAGGATGTCTGCTCCAATCAATAGGGCGAGGAGCGTGATGACCATCACAACGGCAAGTGCGTGAGCAAACACTGCGAAGGCTATTCGGTAGTTTCGATTGTTCATTTGATTGTAGGGGTAGATTTTAGCGACTTCTTCATGTCCACCTTTGATGCCAAAGACAGCTCGAAAGTATGTTGCACGCCTTACAATTTCAAAACAGACCATGACACCAATCATCACCAAGACGGTGCCAATGGTGAGCCCAACATAGTAGCCAATACCCATCAGTCCAAAAAGAACAATTGGGACAAACGTGAGGTGCATGTGGACGATGTAGGTCGGGTACACCGCCTCATTGAGGTATGCCAGCCATCTGTTTGGTCTGTTGAGCAATTTGGAGGCCCAACTGAAAATCAACAGGCACCAAAACCATGCGTGGAATGACTGAACCAAACTCGCTGCTGTTGCATCGATTGAGAATGCGGCAACTCCATCCTCGACCCAACCACCCTCCATCACGTGTGGTATGGCAGAATCAGTTTGCAACACATACCAAAAGATCGCAAGGATCGGTGTAATGATAGTGACTGGAATCCGAACCCGGTCAATGACGTTGAAGTATTGCTCCTGGGCAGAAATCAACAGATAGCCGAATAAGAAATACAGCATGTATCTAGGAAACTCCCACCACATGCCAACCTCGCCAAATGCCCATGGTTTGAACAAGATTCCATTGATAGCGAGCAGCATTGGTGGAACCAAGAGGATGCCCAAGCCATAGCGAATGTTGAGCACTGAACGAACAGAACTCACAATCTTTCCTTCTGGATTATTGCGAACATGGGCGAACAATGGCGTGAGTAAAACCGAATAAATCAGCAGATTGTAAATGAACCAAAGATGCCCATAGGGCATGTCTTCTGAACCGGGGAATACGGTCAGCAAGCGACCCGTAGTTTCGAGTGGAGCGAAGATTCCAAACCACAAGATGTAGGTGCCAAACAGCAGCGGTAATCCAAGTCGAGTCCCTCTTTCTTTGACATAAGTCAACCATGTCCGCCGACGAAAAGCAAAAGCGGTCCCCATCCCAGAAATCACGAACAGGGCGGCAAGACGCCATTGGTGCATGACGCCAATGACGATGAAGAGTGGAAGATTGAACAGTTCCATTGTGGTGCCTTGGCCCTCGAGTTGATCCAGTGAGAACACTGCGTAATGGAACCAAATGAGCAATCCGAAAAGAATGACTCGAAGCCAATCAACATCGTAGCGTCGAACCCGTTGCGTATTCGAACTCATGGCTAACGACTCCCTCACCCGACTGATTCAATCGCTTGTGGAGTGAGGTTGAACATCAAACAACGCCTTGTGCTTGCATGGCTTCAGCGATCTTGAGGAAACCTGCAACGTTGGCGCCGAACACATAATCGCCAGGTCGACCGTACTTCTCAGCGGTCTCTGCGGCGTTCTTGTGAATGTTCACCATGATGTTGTCGAGCTTTGCATCGACTTCTTCACGGGTCCATCCGTATCGAAGTGAGTTTTGGGACATTTCCAAACCAGAGGTTGCAACACCGCCGGCGTTGCTTGCCTTTCCTGGTGCGAACATGATGCCGTTCTTCTGGAAGACTTCAACCGCTTCAGGAGTGCATGGCATGTTGGCACCCTCTGCAACCGCCATGACATTGTTGTCGACGAGCATTTGTGCTTCAGCACCATTGACTTCGTTTTGAGTTGCGCATGGAAGAGCAACGTCAACATTGACGCCCCAAAGTCCGTTCGAGGATGGTTCTGGAGCGGATGGAGTGAAGGTCGCACTGCTGTATTCTGCAGCGTATTCGGAGATTCGACCACGTCGGTTGTTCTTCAGATCCATAATCCAAGCAAGTTTTGCTCGGTCAATACCCTCTGGGTCGTGAATGAATCCACTTGAGTCGGACATGGTCACTGGCTTACCGCCAAGATCGAGAACCTTCTCGCAAGCGAATTGTGCCACGTTTCCGGAGCCAGAGATGGAGACGGTAGCGCCCTCGAAGGACTTGCCTTGAGCAGCCAACATCTCACGTGCGAAGTAGACAAGACCGTAGCCAGTTGCTTCAGGTCGAATCAAAGAACCACCATAGGAGAGGCCCTTACCAGTGAGGACACCAGCTTGGAATTCATTTCGGAGTTTCTTGTACATACCGAACATGTATCCAATTTCACGACCGCCGACACCTATGTCGCCTGCAGGAACGTCGCAGTTGTGACCGATGTGTCGCCATAGTTCCATCATGAACGATTGGCAGAAGCGCATGACTTCATCATCAGACTTGCCCTTAGGGTTGAAGTCAGATCCACCCTTTCCACCACCCATTGGGAGGCCGGTAAGGGAATTCTTGAAAATTTGCTCAAAAGCAAGGAACTTGAGGATGGAGGCGTTCACGCTTGGGTGGAATCGAAGACCGCCCTTGTAAGGACCAATCGCGCCATTGAATTGAATTCGGAAGCCTCGGTTGACTTGCACATTTCCAGCGTCATCAACCCAAGGCACACGGAAGTGAATCAAGCGTTCAGGCTCAACAATTCGCTCAACAATGCTTCGGTATTCAGGATGTTGTTCAATCACTGGTTCGAGTGATTCCAAGACTTCCCATACAGCTTGGTGAAATTCAGGTTGGTTGGGGTCACGAGCGACCACTGCTTCATAGATCTCTTTTGTTGCACTCATAAAATCACATATACATTGGATGTATTGATGCTGGCGAATTGTAGACCCTTTCTAAGCATTCCCACGGCATGGGCTTGACTCACCTCCTTTCGAGCGGTGATTTGCTAAGCATCAGTAGGGGCACACAGTATTGAAACGGTTCAAACGTTCGATTCGACGGTTGCCATCTTCATCGACTTCAGCCATAGAACGAATCGCTTCTTCAATCATCGTGTGTTGATCAGGCTGTATACCAATGATGGTTCGCAGTGAGTTGAGCATCGACCATTCATCTTCAGTAATGACCTCATCGTCCAAGGCTGCGATAAGAGCGGTTTGGTAGGTCGTAACATCACCCATTCTGTGGCCCGAATAATCTTCTTCCAATTCATCAAATGGATTTCGAACCTCGCCTCTGGCGACAGAGAGGCATTCGGCAGTATCGCTTGGACGAACACCAAGAGCGTCTGCAAGAACCCTCAAGATCTGAGCTTCATCATCAGTGATGATTTCATCGCCCAACGCTTCATTGAGTGTTCGCAGGTAGAGGTAGAGTCCACGAGATGGTTCGAGTGCCATGGGCAGACCAGTCGGTTGCGGTATTTAGAGACATATTGACGAATCTTGCGAGAATCTGGAGTGTATACAAAAATCCGCACTGGGCCCAGGAAATCAAGGCATCGTGATCACCTCTTCGGTAAAAAGGCACTACTGCGCCTCATTTTCTTGCCAACATAAGTGTAATCGCCTGTAATACAAATCGTAATCAAAA
>DUIP01000139.1 GCA_013330285.1 Candidatus Poseidoniaceae archaeon | reverse complement strand
CCAGGAAATCAAGGCATCGTGACCACCTCTTCGGAAAAAAGGCAACACTGCACCCGATTTTCTTGCCAATACGTCTGTAATCGCTTGTATTACAAATCGTAATCAAAAAGAATATCTTTATGTACCCACCTTGAGTAGGACAGAATACAGGAGCCACCAACGATGACCGCCCCAAGCAACCTCGTCTCACTCAGAATCACTGAGGAAGACATGATGATGCTCGATGCCAGAATTGGCTTGGATGGTGCTCGAAATCGATCCGACGTCATTCGTCAGGCGATTCAACAATTCCTCAACGGCCAACCCCTCGTTCAAGGTATGGATTCCATTCGGATTCCACTCGGCCATGGCGACAAGCGAGCCCTTGGCCTGCTTTACGAACTTCAAGGCACCACGCCAGAGATCGCTGCCCAGGAAGGGCTTTCACTTTACATTGCAAACGCTGTCAAAGCGAGTGCAGAACAGAACAAGCAACTCGAGGATTTGTTGGCAACAGCCAAGGAATCAACGATGCGACACGAAGAATACCACGAGTGAGTGGGTGAGAGTGCTGGAGGGGATGGAATGAATTGGCAAAACGAAACGGATGAAACTCGTGGCGCCACCTTCAATGCTGTACAGGAAAAGTCCAACCTGTATGGATTAGCCGCTTTGTGTCTGCGTGCCCGTCTTGCACGCGCTGGACAAAACAACCCAACACACCTCCCCCCGAAAGACGGGCGGGGGGACTTTGATTCCACACGACCAGCAAGCTGAGTCCGTGGTTCCCCCGTGCCCAGGCCCCCCACGATCCTGGGCACAATGATGCTCATCAGTGCAGCCGCTGGCTGCCGCATCTCCCCAATCCTTTAGAGGGGTCGACTGTGAAGGGTGATTATGACAACGGGGGCAGAACACAGTTCGAGTGATGATTTCCCCTATTTGGCCCATGCAAAACCTCGACCTGGCCAAATCGATATGATTCGTGAATCAAGAGAAGCCCTTCGAAATGGGGGCTACCACCTTGCTGCTGCACCCACTGGGATTGGGAAAACCGCTGCAGCATTGGCGGCAGCATTAGAGATTGCAGAGAAAACTCCCGGGCAGAAAACCATCTTTTTCCTTACTTCACGTCAATCACAGCACCGTATTGTGGTGGATACCGTTCGAAGGATTAACCAACGGAGAACCGATGACGACCCCGTGACCCTCGTCGACATGATTGGTCAATCAGGTATGTGCGTTCAGCCGTTTGCCAAAGAATCGCCACATGTGTTTTCGATGATGTGCAGCACTGCACGTCGTGAGAAAACATGTAAGCCATGGATCACCAAAGCACCTGGTTTGACAAAGCGGATCTTAGCCAGCCCATTGCATGTTGATGAACTGGTCGATTTAGCGAAGATTCACAGAGTGGATGGCGAAATCACCCAAACCTGCCCTTGGAAGGCGGCTCGTGAAGCGGTAAACCATGCTGATATCTTTGTTGGCGACTATAACCATCTTTTCGACGAGGGGGTGCGAACATCGAGTCTTGAAGCCATGGGGATTGCCATGGATGACATCATTCTCGTGGTTGATGAAGCCCACAATCTACCCGACAGAATCCGCATGACGATGGAACGCGTCATCACCCCAACCATAGCTCGGAACGCCACATTGGAACTGGAAGAATATGTTGGAACATTGACCAACCTCTACCAACAACATGGAGCCGATTCGACTGCAATCGAACTTGATATGGCCACATGGGCCTTCGAAGTGATGAAAATTGCAAGGATCAAAACAGCGGACTTATTTCGTCGCTTGCACAATGAATTGACTGGAGATCAGAATGAGAGCCACGTTGAAGTCTCCACCTTCACTGAAGTTTTTCATCGGGCATGCGATGAGTATGAAGGGATTTCAGGCCAAAAAACACTCACGGAAAGTGAAGAGCAAAACCCTTCCAAGAAGCATGGAATCAAGCGTGAACATCGCCTTCCACTGCTCGCAGATCTGCTCAGCCGGTGCGAGATTGACCTTGATGCTGGAGAAGGTGAAGATCCTATGGAGCCAGACTCTCACCGCTTAGGTCACATCTTGAGTTGCGTCAATGAATTCGGTTCAACAACCGCTCTGTGCCTGGTGTTTAGCGCCAAAGGCAAGGAAGGAAAAATCACCTCACACCTCCTCGACCCTGGTTTAGTTTCAGGGCCTGTCTTCTCGGCGACATCTGGAGCCATCTTGATGTCAGGTACGCTGTATCCACCGCAAATGTATGCAGACATGTTGGCCCTACCAAAGGAAAACACCACGAAAACAGCCTATGCTTCACCGTTCGCTGGTGAACGAAGGCCTGTTCTTGTCGCTGGAGATGTTTCGACAAAATACACCCAACGCTCCCCCGCGATGTGGGATAAAATTCGAGCCCACATTCAAGCGCTCATCGATGGAACTCCAGGTCATATTGCCGTCTTTGCCCCTTCGTACAAAATGATGCAAGAGATTGTCGAAAACACCAACTTCAAAGGAGTACGCAAGGTGATTGAGAGCAGAGAATGGAGTAAAAATGACATCGATGCACTTGTTGAACAACTGCGTGCAGAACGTGATGCTGGCCAACGAATCCTCCTCTGTGGAGTCTACGGTGCTCGATTGTCCGAGGGAATTGATTACAATGGAGGCATCTTAGATGCAGTGGCGTGCATCGGCATTCCCAATGCACCACCATCCGTTCGTTCTAACGCTTTGAAAAAATACGCTGGTGACCGATTTGGAGCCAACAATGCTTGGCGATACACGGTCACGCAGCCGGCCATCAACGCGATTCTTCAGGCCATGGGCCGACCGATTCGATCAATTGGTGACCGAGCACTGATTCTTTTGCTTGACCAACGCCACACAGATCGAACCTACGCCACATGCTATCCGAAGGATTTGAGAATGAACTCAACGAATGCACCAACCACCACTGCAAGTTTTGCTCGACGCTTCTTTTCACGAGTCCACACCATTGATGAAGTGTAGACTTTGTTCATTCCAAGGAGGACGAAGGTTCATGGAGGCCGCACACAACCCACACCGCATGGCAACATGGGAATCCCTACCAGTCGGCACTGACCACACACAGGAAACACCTGGTGAAATCGATGCACAGGGCGTGATTGGATTGACCGCAGAGGTGGAACATCTTCATGCGGAATTCCATCAAGAAGCCAACCACTTGAATGAAGTTCAAGCAATGCATCAAGAGGTGTTGGTTTCCGCTGGCATGCTCCCAGAAACACACATGGCAGAAGTTCACCCCGACCGACAACTCAAGTGGATGGTGGAAGCGCTTCATGGTAAAGTCAATCCAGATGGATTGACCATTCCTTTGCTTGGAGTCTCTGCCGAAGATGTCACTCTGTTCACCAAAAAAGATGGCGAGCGAACCATGCTGAAACTTGTCGTCCAAGATGGAGACAATGAACCACTTGAGCGGGAAATGCCTCTTCCTGATGCTGACTCGGAAGTCAGTGCCAACTACATCAACGGAAGGTTACACCTTCGTTGGTGAGCCTGCCAAGCAATACGTCGTTCATCAACGAGCGGGGACCTTGGTGAGTCCTGCAATCTCCTGACCCATTCGCTCCAGTGCTTGTTGTGCAGCGGCTTGGTGTTGAGATCCAAGTTCTTCTCGACTGTACCGTGCTTGCTCAAACATATTGTCGAGGGCAACCAGCGCATCTTCTGAAATCTGTGGCATTGCTTGACGGATAGCCATTTCGAATTCTCGAACCGTTTCGAAGTCTCGGCGGAGGAATCCGTGTTGCTGGAAGGAAGTGCAAAGGTTCTGGTAGCACGTGAAGATAGCTTCACGAACTGAATCACCTGCTGCAAGCAACTCTGCGGTGTAAGCAAAGATCTCTGCGGCTTCTTCCATCAATTCCTGAGTCTTGCGGCGACGGTACAGCACCGTTCCAGCTGCGGCACCTGCTGCAATCAACAGCGCCAAGACATAGACCCATGTTGGAACCGGCTCGGACACCTCTTCGTAATTGTACATTGGCGCCCATGGCGATTCTGCAGTCTTAGCATCGAATGCTGCTTTGCTTTGGTCGGATAGACGTGGATCGTCAACGATGATTTCGAGGTAGACTTCGCCCCATGTGCTCGCTTTACCGTAAGGTGGGTCCGAATTAAATTCGAATGATGCAACTCCGTTTTCATCAGTGAGGGGTTGTTTTGGCGTCGACAACTGAGAACCATTGGCGTTGTAGAGGTAAATGGTGACCTTGACGTCGGAGACGCCCAGATTTGTATCCAAAGCAGTGATGATGACACTGCCTCCAATGTCTTCTTGCTCACCTTCGATAACGGTGTTGATTGAAGGTACAATGTCTGCATCCACCTTGACGTAAATCAAGTGGCTTTCAGATGCACCGTTGAGGTACAGGACATCGTTTCTTGGTGCATCGATATGGAGGTACTGACCTCCTGCACTCATCCACGCTGGAGCGATTCCACTCATGGAGAAGTTGCCGTTATTCCAGGCCACCTGAATGTTCTCAAGGCAACGGGCTCCTTCGCGCTTTGACACACAATCCGAACCGTTTCCAAGGTAGAGGGTGAGGTTGTTGAAGACTTCACCTTGACCGCCAACTTCAGAGACAGAGCCTGTAAGGACAATTGGTGCAAAGATGTCATCGCTGCGAACGACGATGTTGGAGGACGTTCCATCGATGGTGATCTTGGTGTTGGACCAAACGAGTGCCGTTGCGCTTGTCGATGCTTCGAGATGGGCGCTTGTGCCTGCAAAGGCAACAGTGAAGGTGTGTTCACCTCGGGTGAGTTCCATCGTCGCTGGTACGATTGCAGACCATGTTCCGTCAGCAAGCGTCACCGATGTTGCAACTTCGA
This sequence comes from Candidatus Poseidoniaceae archaeon, assembly GCA_013330285.1. Classification (GTDB taxonomy): domain Archaea; phylum Thermoplasmatota; class Poseidoniia; order Poseidoniales; family Poseidoniaceae; genus MGIIa-L1; species MGIIa-L1 sp8160u. Next base: position 3,226 of record DUIP01000139.1, on the reverse strand, counting down.
CGTCATCCAAACGGATGCTGACAAGCATCGATGGCAAGCCATCGTTGTTCACGGTATCAATATCGAAGAGTCGCCCGGACAGAGACCATGTGTCGCCACGTGTAGCATCCCTGCCATCATCGAAAATCAGCGTGATGTCAGACCGGTGAGCGAGGAAGAAGGTGGTGTTTCCTGCATTTGAGCGATAGAAACCTTGGGCATCTGCACGCGCTTCTAAGGTGTGGTTTCCGAACGAGAAGATGTCGGGGACGTTCCAATCAAAGGTGAAGTCTCCATTGGCATCCGTAAGAACGCTTGCGAGCAAGATACCTTCAACCGACAGGTCCACAGTGTGGCCTTCAATACCCAACAACTGGTTATCGACAACCGATCCTGAGATGGTGATGTTCTCTGCAACAGCCACTGGACTTTCCATACTTACAGTGACCTGCACAGGGCTGTAAATGGTCCATGTTCCACTTGCCTCACTTGGCAGATAGAAGGTGGTACCTGTGAACCGAGTTTCCAGAAGCAGAGGTCCGAGTGTAGCATCAGATGGTACTGGATATATTGCGGTGAACGTACCGTTCTCATCAGTGGTGACATTGGTCATCCATTCGCCACCGAGCCAGACCTCAATCGTGAGACCCGGTAATGGCTCGTCAACCAAATCAAGGAGGCGTCCCTGAATGGTCATCGTTGCTTCTCGATTCACTTCGCCACCGGGGGTGAGAAGCAGAATCTTGGTTGGCACACTGACGTTGAAATTGACTTGGTCGCTGCTTGGCAAGTAATAGTCAGGGTTGATCAAATCACCAACACCGATTGGATCGACCCAATCTCGACCACCGAGGAAGCGGACTGTGATCAGGTGGGCTCCTGCGGTTGTGTCTTCAGGCAAGGTCCATCCGAGTGTGAATGCTCCTGTTTGTGCATCGGTTTCAATGCTCGAAACTGGAACACCATCAACAAGCAAGTGAACCACAGCCAACGACGGCACGCCATTGATGAACAGTGGTTGACCAAGGTCATCCATCAGCGTTCCATTCACCACAAACGCATCGCCTGCTGTAAGCGTTGAAGGTGCTTCTGTGATGGTGAGGTTTGTTTGTCCTAGCACAACGAATTGTGTGGTCTCATTCGAGCCAATCAGACCGGTGGTGCCAGGCGTACCTGCAAACTCCACATAGAGGTCTGCGGGCCCTACACTGAGGTTTTCTGGAACGAAGATACTGCCAATGGCCGTACCGTTGGCAAAGGTCGTGAACGAGGAGAGAGCCAAACCTGGTAAGCCAACCAAGACTTGTTGGTTTCCAACAGCTGTATCGGTGTTGTCTCTCAGGAGGATCTGGAAGGAGACATTGTTACCTCGTTCTGTTCGATCATTGAGCGATGGATCGCCGATGCCGTCCAAGGCTGGTTTGATGAACAGCAAGGTGGTAAATCCTCGGCTGTCGAATGTGGTGTTGGCTTCAGAGCCAATGTAATAATTGACGCCTGGAATGAATGAGGCTTCGATTCGATTGGTACCGGCTGGGAAAGCAGCCCCAAGCGTAATTGTTGCACTCCACAAGCCACCGGTTTGGACAGTACCACCGCTGACGGTGAATCCTACAGGTTGGTCATTGACTGCGAACAGGATGTTTGCAGGGAGAAGACTTCCATCACGAAGTTCGAGGCCTGAACCATTGTCGCTCTGCACCGTACCTGTGACGTTGAATGAAGTTCCCGCGACTGGGTTGGCTGCAATTGCATCCACGACCAAGATCGTGGTCGAGCGAATGGTGATCGAAGAGAGATTCACATTGGTTGCAAGAAGATCCACGCTACCGTTGAAGACCATGGTTACGGTGATCAAGCCAAGAGGGTGGGTCGTCGGTACCAGATAACTGAAATTGGCAAAGCCCTCGCCATCGGTTTGTGTCCCTGGTAGCCAACTCTCGTGGAACTCAATGTCCACGTCGAAGCCGCCAAGAGGGAGGAACAAGTTTGAGGATTCAACCAATCGGGCACTGATGTTGACTTCATCGCCACGGTTGACAAGAATTGGGTTCAATGGTTGAATGTTCTCAAAGCGTGAGACACCCATCACCAACATACCGTTCTGTGTGCTTGCTGTCAGATAGAAAGGCGATGAACCTTCGATGACTGAAATCACCAGCACTTTGTTTCCACGTAGGGTTCCGTTTCCAGAGGTGTCAGTTGGGATGCTCATGTTGAATGTACCATTGACTGCGGTCTGGTAGCTACCAACGAGCAGTTCATCCGGATTGCTGAGCCAGAATGCGCTGAGTTCAACAGGTGCAATCAATGGACGTGTTGCATTATCGCCATCGAGGACTTGACCGAGCACATTGAAATTGAGCCCAGCGGTCACCGTCGTTGGTATGCTATCAATTCTGAAATTACTCGGCACTTGAACGGTCAAGTTCACCAGCGTTGAGTTACCAGTGCGCCGTGTATTACCAACCGCAAGAGGATCGCTAAGGTCGTCATAGACAATCATCAGCACGTCATAGTAGCCAGGTGCTACACCCGCAGCAGTCCAACCGATGCTAGCGAATCCTGCTTCGTCTGAAATTGCGGTTCCAATAGATACATTCGTTCGGCCGTAGTCAAAGATGAATTCAACCGTAGCATCACTAATGTTCGAATCATCTGCCACATCGGTCACAGTGACGTTGAAATCAAGCGAACCGTTGACTTCGACAAGCAAATTCCGTTGACCGGTATCAACCACGAACTCGGATTCGAATCCGACCAAAGTTGAAGGAAGCGTTGGCGTTGCGGGTGGGACCGTGGTGTCAACAAATCGGTAGTATGGTCCACCGACTGGCGCCATATTCTCGAAATCCATGTTGAGAATGAACTCATAGGCGTTTGACGGGCTTGTTGTTGGTACGGTGAAACTGAGGTTATATTCACTCGTTGTGTTGTTGAGCAAGCCTTGTGCCAAATCAATAGGTTGGCCTTCAATGGTCGTCATGATCAGCGAAAGCATGGTGATGTTGTCGCCAAGCACCTTTCGATTGGTGTGAACAGCGTCAAAGATATCCCCAAAGATGTAGGTAGAATTACCCAAATGGGTCCAATCCTGAGCCAGCGTAATGTTCCAACCAACTTCAGCAGCCACACGAACTGAGGTTGCACCAACCGATGGCTGGTACAAATCTGAACCGTTGTATGAGATATCGAGTGTATAATCGCCTGCATACATGTCCGAATCGAGCAACCAACTCAATGTGAT
>DUIP01000162.1:9833-15936 GCA_013330285.1 Candidatus Poseidoniaceae archaeon | reverse complement strand
GTCATGTACTGTCAACTGACCACCGGCAAGACCACTCACGTTCGCTCCAAAATAGCAGGTGAACCTACGGCGGCCGTGGTCGACATCGGCCTTGATACACGTAAAAATAAAGCCACAAAACAAAATCAGGGGCGAGAAATTTGGTACAATGAAGATGGGACCGCGAAGGAGCATGGGACCGAAGTCACCGCTCAAATGAAGGCCAAGTATCAGAAAGGGCGTCAAAGTGTATGGCAGTACCTTCGAATGACAAGCATTGTCAATCCGCATGCAGAAATCACATTCACGGATCCAGAGGGGGAAGTTCACCATTGGCCGCGCGTCACCGAACGGCTCCCGACCAAAGTCGAGGGCATCAAGCCCCATCCCCACGGTATTGAATTGGGACAACTCCAGCGAATGGCTTCTGAATCGACGGATTCAAGGTTGACCGTCTTCCTAAGGATGAATTTCTCAGGAGTTTCTGCCCGTGCCAGTAAGGAATTGTGCTTGGCTGCTGGTATTGAAGAGAAAACAAAACCAAAATCGATGAATGCCGATCAGATTCGGGCGCTTCTCGAGGCGTTCCAGGGCGAACGTATGATGAATGGAAAACCCGTGAAATTATTGAATCCACCAACCAATTGTCTCTCGCCAATCGAAGAAATGCTGATCAAGAAAGGGTTGTCCAAAACAATCGATTCAAGGTTCATCTCAACCCTGACTCGGGCACCTGCAGTCACCCAAGGCAACCCATACCAAGTCGAAGTGGGCCTGATTTTTGGAGGCAATATGCCTGCTGATAAACCAGTCGAGATTCTAAGATTCGCAAACAGAGTTCCCCTCATGTATCAGCAAGGTGGTTGTTTGTTAACCAAGGCCATCGAAAGCGTTGACTGGCGTCAGTATGGCCTTGAACAACCAGGAGCAAAAGGTGTACCAAAGGGCCCTGCTGCTATATTGGTGCATTTAGCAAGCACCAACGTTCAATTCACTTCTGAAGCAAAAGAAGCTCTTGCCGATAACGGTGAAGTCATCGAAGAGGCGAGAAAGGCCATGTTGGAAATGGGCCGTGGTTTGAGGAAGCACCTCGAGAAAAAGAAGAAGATGGCGAAGACCAAAGAGAAGTTCGAATTGATCAATGACATCCTTCCTGCGATTGCTGAAAAGTCGGCGCAAATCCTCGGAAAACCCATCCCCGATTTGGCTGGTTCGATTACGAAAATTATGTCTGCAGTGATCTCGGAAACGAGTACGACGTGGAACAAAGAGACCAAACAGACGGATGTTTCAATCACCTTATTCAATTACACAAGCAGATCTCGAGCCTACACCATGCTTGCGACATGGCCAGAAAAGGAGGGTGCTGAAATGCTCAACAACGATACTGGCGGCCGAAAGGAAGCCACTGGTGTTTGGGCATGGAAATTGGCTGCACTCGAACCCGGAGAAAAAGCAGTGATTTCCTACAGCCTTGCCAACCTCGAACGAGGGGATTGGACTGAAACTGACATCTTCTTCCGGGGCTCACAAGACGTCATCGGGGCCAGCAAGATGGATGAGAAGTTCTTGGAAGAGATCCGTCGCCAAGAAAAAGCGCTGAAGGAGGCCGAACAAGGGGGGCCCGAAGAGGAAGTCATCGAAGAACCAGGTGAACCACTCGGAGAGCCAAAGGTCGCTCCTCCAAGCGGGCAAACTACATTGTTTGGAGGTGATGTTTGATGGCACGAAGACACACAGCAGAAGAGACAACTGAAGCTATGCACCTCATTGTTGGGGAAATGTATGATCGAATTGTCAAGGGAGAGCCCCCGACCATGACACTGCCAGTACGAACAAAAAACAACATCGGGTTTGACAAGAAACTCGGCGTTTACAAGTACGGAAAGAAACAATCGGTACGTGATGCGACAAGCCTCGGCTCGGCAAAACAATTGCTGCGCGCACTCCACGTTGTCGAGTTCATCGAAGAGATGCTTGCTGCTGGAAAATCTTCAACCCTGAGAGAGATGTACTACATTTCAGAAGCATGGGGGCTTGGAAAATTCGGTAGTCAAAACGAATCGAACAACCTCGCTGAAGATTTGGAAATTGTCACCAAGTGCCTTCGTGAAGATTTCAAGCTACGACCTGAAGAAGATGGAGCAAGGATGATTGGAAACCTCACCCTACGAGAACGAAACAGGCGTGGCGAATGGATGAGGATCAATGCGCGTGATGATGTTGGCGACTCGGGGTATGGCGTTCCATACAATGTTGAGGCTGAGAAGATTGAACTGCTTGAACACGACATTGATTTCATCATGGCCATCGAGACCGGTGGTATGTTTGACAGATTGATCGAGAATGGCTTTGATGAAGAGTTCCGGTGTGGTCTCTTACACTTGAAGGGTCAGCCAGCGCGTTCAACACGACGCATCATGAAGCGGATGAGCGAAGAGTGGGATGTGCCCGTCGTCGTCTTCCTTGACGGCGACCCATGGTCGTTCAGGATTTTTGCTTCAATTGCCTATGGCGCCATCAAAACTGCGCATATCTCTGAATATTTGGCCACTCCATCTGCGACCTATCTTGGCATTACTGCAGATGATATTGTTGCCTACGACTTACCAAACGATGATCTCTCAAAGAAGGATATTGAAGCCCTAAACGCCGAACTATCTGACCCAAGATTTGCCGATGGTTGGTGGCAAGAACAGATCAACATGATGCTTGAACTTGGGAAAAAGGCTGAACAGCAATCATTAGCCAAGTATGGTCTTGATTTCGTGACCGAAACTTACCTGCCAGAAAAGCTTGCAGAACTTGGTTTGGCCTGAAGCGAGGATTCATTGGGGAAGAGTGGTAGGTGAAACCATGGCTCAGTCCACCCGCAACCCATGGCCAATGCGTTTGGCTATTGCTGGAGCGGTGCTGATTATTCTTGGTGCGTTCATACTGAACTCACAAAATCAGGCCATCGATAATGCCTATGATCCAAGAGTCATTGCAGTCGCTGAAGCCACTGGCGCCGGTGGTGAAGTGGTCACAATCGAAGATGGCTGCTATTACGCAGTGACTCTTGAAGGTGAGAACAACGTCGACCTTAATCTGACTCGAATTGAGGGGTCTGCTCGAATAGATGCCGCTGAAGAGCGCAAAATCTGCGCTTCTGACTGGTTCCCCATGGCCTCTGATGGCACAAGTTTTGTGATCACCGAGGGGTGGGATGTCGGGCAAGATGGAGAATATGCCCTTGATATAACGTGTCAAGATGATGCGGATTGCGCGAATGACACGGTCTATCTTGTTCATACCAACCCGCATCAATTTGCAATTCTCACCAGCCCAGGCCTGTTATTTGGTATGGCTTCATGCTGCCTTGGAATAACCATATTGCCCCTCGCTGGTGCCATCTTGTGGCTGTCAAGAATGAATCAAAGCAAAGGCTCTGTGGTGATGATGAATCCAGATGGGACCATGACTCAGGCCACTGAACTTACGCCTGAAATGATGGCTGCCTTCGCCCGGGGCGAGAACCCTTTGCAACAAAATGTAGCACCGCCATTTGCAGACACAGGGCTTGGAGAAACCGAAGAGTTCATCGATGGGAAAGAGAGCGTCATGAAGGGAAGTTTGCTGACCACCGAACAAGTCTATGCGTTGATGCGCGGCGATGTTGAAGAAGCAACTCAACAAGTCAGCGACCCGTTTGCTGACCGCCCTTCAATTCACCAACCAGCAACCCCAAAGAAGGATCCAAACACCGCTCACATCGCTTCATGGGATGACGGAAACGATGAAACTGAACTTCCCGCGGTCGAAGAGCGACCAAAAGTACGCCCAATTCAGCGGGAAAAACAAGTCGATGAATCCCCTGCGGATTGGAAGAGTTGGGATGATTTGTGAGGTGAGCGCATGTGGGGAAGAATTGGTCGAATCGTGTTAGCGCTTCTCTCAATCGGTTTACTGATTGGAGCGTTCGTCGGCACAGATGGCATCAGTGATGGAAGCGCGGAAAAAGCCATGTTGCCGCCGTGCAGCGTTGATGAAGGTTTACCACTGATTGATGATGATGAAGTCACATGTTATTGGGGGATGTCTGAGGAGATCCTCGAATTGAACAAAGAGGTCGATTTAGCGGATGTCTCTGTTGATGTTTCTTGGACAAAGAGCGGCGTTTGGATTGGCATTGCGGAGGCTTCGGAAGCCGAAAAGTGCACTCAACGTGACGGGTATTACGAGTGCGAAAAATTCGCAGTGGATCTTGTTGCTGGTGGTGAATCAGCGAACGGTGGCTTCAACTGGGACGCATCCAGTGGTGATTATCGATTTGTAGCCGGCGGTGATGATGTGCAGTCACTGCAGCAGTTTGACGTAGAATGGCAGTATGAAGCCTCTCTCCCATCAAGCACTGCGTGGCCGCTAGTTGGTATTGGCGTGCTCTTGGCATTCATAGCAGCATTCGGACCAAAGCGCACCCTTGACATGATCAGTGATCTGGTCTAAGTTCCGGTTTTGGACTGATTCATACCTCTTGAATCAAAATACCCGGCCGCCTGTTTAGGCGTGGCCTTCATATGGGGCCTGCATCTAGGGAACCTTAGGTTGAGCACTATGAGTGATCTTGAAACCGCTTTGAAGTTACTACAAAATAAACTACGTCGCCAGATTCTCGAGCGACTTGTCAGGGAACCTCATTACCCCTTGCAACTCGCGGACCTGCTTGGTGTCAGCCAACAAGCGATCAAGAAGCACCTGAAGGAGCTTGAACGCGGTGATTTCGTCATGAAGATGGAGGTTCCCAGCGAGAAAGGAGGGCCTCCCCGAACCATTTACAGCGTTCAACAATCGATGTCTCTACGAATTGACCTTGGCCCTGACCTGTTTTCTGTAGAGCAACGTTCGTTGCCTGCAGGAGGGCCTATGCGCTTGTCAAATCGGCTTCCAACGGGTGTTGAGAGTGTCGTTCAGACCATCAGTGGCCGGAAGAAAATCTCGGTTGGCGAGGGGATTGCCCACATTCAACAAGTGACCGAAGTGCTCGAAGATTTGGACAGAAAGCGCGACGCTCTCATTGCACTGCATCAGCACATTCGTAGCCGAGTCTCTGCTGGTGTTGATTCTGATTTTGACCACTATGAACAGCGTACTGTCGTGCACAACCTGATCAATGCTCCAACTGCCAGATTAGACCTTACAACCCTTGCGAGGGAGTTCCAATTAGGTCCATCTCAACTTGACACCCTTGTTGATGAGGTCAAAAAGCGGCTTGAGAAGCAACTCTCCGAGCGGGCTGGCCACGTCATCGCAAGCAGCAATGACAGAGACTTGCGCTACTGGATTGGCAAGTAGCGCCAACTTGATTCAAGTCAAACTCGAATCAGTTCTCGTCACTACCAAGCACTGAGATCAGCGATGATTGCTCAGCGAGTCGGTTGTTCACATCATCACGTCGTCCTTTACCAACGAGGTAAACAACGCCGAGAAGAGCGAATGTCAAGAGAATGACTGCGAATGGTAGGGCAGTCTTACCAACGACTTCACCAGCAACATCGAGGAACGGGTTCTCCGATTCAAGAGGTGTGGAAACCGCTTGTACGTTGTCACGTTCACTGGTCTCAACAATCTCATTGAGTGGGTCGACGACGACGTATACGCCGTGGCTTCCTGCACTGACTGGATAGAGTAAGTACAATTCAATCGACTTCGATTCTTCGGAGGCATCAGGGGCAAGGAGAGCACCGATGACTTGGCGCATGACGATGCGATCTTCTTCACAGCCGTTCTTCTTGATTTCATTTTCTGTGTCTGCGTCTCCAGCATCTGGATATTCACAAAGGATGATTTCAATATCGGTAGCGTGAGTGTTTCCGTTGTTCTCGAGAAGCACTCGAATTGGGATTGTTTCACCGACTGCAGCCTGGGTAATGGATGCCTTCACTTCGGTGATGTCCAAGTTAGGTGCTCGCAATCGTAGAGTGATGATGAACTCGTTTGTGTCAAGAGAGTCGCCGTCCCAAGCAGGAGAATCATCGTGGTCGCCGCCTTCCATCATGTTGCCCATCTTGGAGACAACCTTGAGGCCGAGGCTTCGAGTATCGAGCTTGGCCGATGGAGCAATGGTTACGATGGCCACCATCTG
>DUIP01000162.1:0-9438 GCA_013330285.1 Candidatus Poseidoniaceae archaeon | reverse complement strand
ATGCACTGATCGTCAATGGTGTCCGCAAACACAACATCTGGATTCAAGGCAGCATCTTCGTTTCCTGTTTCAATCGGTACGGATTCAATCACTTGACACGATTCCTCAGTGGTGAGATCCGTACCAAGTTGCTTGACCATGCGCCATTCAACATTCCATCCGGTGAGTGCGCCCATGCCTGGAAGTTCAGACCAAATCAGGGCTTCGCCGTCGCGTTGGGATGTGTGGTTGTCCAATCGTGCCCAATCTGGGACGTTTCCGTTGTTGGTGATGTTGACCTCGAATCGAACGATTCGGCCTGGAGCCGAGGTCTTGATGGCGTTGTCAACGGTGTCATCCATTGTGATTTGCATGTCATAGAATTCCTGAACATACACTGGGATTTCCTGTGTGAATCGCAAGCGGGTCAATCGGCCGCTGGCATCAGGGTAGGATTCCTCGGAGAATGTTTGGAAGACAACGGTGTAGATGCCTGCCTCAACTTGGTCTGGAACGTTGATTTCAACGTCGAAGAGTTGTTGGGTATCTCGGGAGAGTTCATCGAGGCTTTCACGTGGGACTTCGATGTCCCAGATGACGTCAACACCAGCTGGATCTGTAACCCGTGCAAGACGGTAATCAAATCGATCTGGTCCGTTTCCATAGTTGGTGACTGTGGTTGGTAGAATCAGTTGCTGGCCAGGGTTGACTGCAATCACTTCTTGCCCGTTCATGGTCATCAAGTCATCTTCATCGATGTCCGCATCAGCGCCAAGCGAATACACGTGATTGACGTTGGTTGACAGAATCTTCGAGGCCGAAATTCGAGGGTATCCTTCGAGGTAGGCTTTGAGAACAACTGCTGGACCAAGTCCGGCCGATGCAAGCGTTGGAGCGCACACTTCGACGCCAACTTCGTAGGTGACGTAATCGTCACCATTTGGAATGTTCCAAGCACGTGGCGTGTCCATTGGGACATTGTTTCCGCCAGGTGCATTCGAGAAGTCGATATTCACGACCCAGTTGTCTTGACGCCATGCATCAAGCGAGGTGGTGTCTGGCTTCAATTCAGGTGCGCCGGGTGTAGTGAACACGAGGTTGCCAGAATCAAAGTTCTTGGTCACGTCGATTGGGTAGGTGACACATTCGCCTGGATCGACGTATTCACTGGTATCGAAAATTTCCATCACGATATTTCCAGTTGAACGAATCGAGACGAAGATACCTAATTCGAGAATATCATACGTTCCTTTCTCAATCGACTTGATCGGTTCACCTTCAGACCAACCTTTCAGATAGATGACAAACGCACCAGGGTCCTCAGTCGTAGGGACTAGGACTTCGAGGTTCTTTGTCACAGATTGTCCTGGGTCCAACTCAACACTGGTTGGGAAGTTGACCGCCCAGTTGAACGGAAGCAGCCATTCTTGTTGGCCTTCAAGGGTGTAAGGGTCCCAGAAGATGAAGCGGTCGAAGACGTTTCCAGTGTTGGTAATGGTGATCGAGAAGATGGCTGTTTGGCCTTGCTCGATGTCCGCCATGCTGTGTGATGTATCCAAGTTGATGCCGTGTACAACGTCCATCAAGGTACGGGTTGTCATGTCGGATTGAATGGCTGGATCTTTGTACGATTGGGCAGTCACTCTGATATCAGCCAACTCATCGCCGTTCGCTTGGTACACCGAAGGAGCTCGCACACGCAGATAGAACCGCATGTCTTCTCCACCTTCGAGGAAAATTCCTGTGTCTGGCATGATTGTGGTGTGGTTGTCAGCGAAGAACAGGGTTGCCGTCCAGTTCTGCGGGACGCCGGAGATGTTGAGTCCGAAGGTGTCTGCCACGAGGTCCTTTGGACCGGGTGTTGAGTTGTTCATGGTCATGTTGTAGATGGTTTGTTCACCTGGTTCAATCACGTGATAGAACGTCTCTCCATCTTGGAATTCAACATCGACTTGACCGGTAAGTACGTGGGAATAACAGATTGTAAATCGGTTGTTGTTCGCTTCCTGGCTGCACTTATTGGTATCTGACCAAGCCACGTGGGCTCCGCTTCCAAGATCGTTAGCAAACGCTGGAGGCATGCCTATGCTCGGTTGAGAACCTGCGTTAGGGCCAAGCTTGTTGCTCGCCCATGAAGTGATTGGAACCGCTTCCCACGGATCCAAAGCAACTTCGCCATCGCCCGTAAGGTCGGTGGAATTCAAACGGGTGTAGAGGACTTCTTCGCCAGCAGAGGCATTACCAGAATCAACCCATGCGATGTGCACATTGTTTTGGTCATCGGTCAGCAGCGCTGGGAACACGGAATTTCCGCCGAATGGTCGGTTTCCTGCGATTCCGGAGTTGCCTTCTACGTTCGAGATTGGCGTGTCCTGAATCTTCTTGATAGCGTAGGTGGAGAGTCCTTCATCAGCACCGTCCCAAACACCAGCACCTTGCAAACGAAGTTTGGTGTAGTAGACTTCGTAATTGACTGCCTTTTCGAAACCGTAATCACGGCCGTCCATCCAAGCAATGTGTGTGTTACCAGTCATGTCAACGCCGATTGATGGGTGGAATGAGTAAGCGTCGTCGATGGTGACACGAGTGTCGTTCACAACAACAAGGTGGCCTTCCGAACCGAGTCCTGTGTCTTCAGCATAACTGCCTTGAACAATGGAGTGACCTGTGCCGCCAGGCACCCATGTTGGATCGTTGTTCATCTTACCATATGGGTCCAAAACAGACATGTAGATTTCTCGGGAATTGTTGGTCGAGATGTAGACCATTGCTTCGACGAGAAGAGCCATTGCGTTAGCGCCACCGGTACCGGATGGGAATTCGTAGGCTTGACCGCCGGCATCAGAAGAGCGCAGGGTGTTGCCTGGGCAATTCCGGGTTTGGGTCGATACAACACCGTTCGGGCATTGCACGAGGTCCATGAAGTGAGATTGGATGTTTCCTGCACCACCGTAGCCCTGTCCGTACAGTCCAACAGGGATGACGCCTGCGGTCAAGCAGTTGTCGTGTGCTTCTTCAATCGCAGTCAAGTCGTCTGCTTGTTGTGATGGGTCACCGTCTTTTGGCCCTTCATCAGAAACTGGGATGACGATCTTGGTCGCATTTGGGTTCCATCGGTGGTCGTCCTGTGTCGGTGGGTTTCCTGGGACGTATCCCGAAGCATCTTTCCACGAAAGGCAAGCCCAGTTGGAGCCTGGACCCCAGTCTTCACCAGAGTATCCGGAGTATGTGTTGCCGTTGTAGATTGTACCAGGGAGTTTACGAATTCCACCAGAGTTGTCTCCTGGGAATTGTCCAAGTGGTGTGTTTCGTGGACCTGCATTCTGATTCTTACCTGCGCAGTTTCCTGAACTTGCAGCACCTGGGAGGGAGTTTCCGAGTCCGTAAATGGTCTCGTAGACGGTCATGTTTGCGGTTTCAAGCATGGGCTTGATGCCTTGGAAATAACCGCCGGAAGCAAAGTTTCCACCGTAGACAACAGTACAGATGTCTGCCCACTCAGAGTACATCGAACCAGAGGTATCGACGATGAAAGCAAGTTCGACCTTGCCTCCACGGGTGTCATCCCATGCGATTTGGACGTAATCATTTGCATCAACAACAACGTCCGGGTGGCCCTTGTGTCCAATGATTGGAGTCAGGAGTGTGTCGTCAAACAGTGTGACGACTGCTCCAGAAGCGATATCTGGTTGGAGCATGGTGTAGTAAATTTGAGGTTGATTGAAGAACCGCTGAAGTTCGTCATAGGAATCTTCCCAAACGATGTGGGCGTTGCCTTGGCTGTCGAGATCAATTGCAGGCCAGTCGCGGTTCTGAGCGCGCATGGAGACGACGTGATCATCGATTGCGCTGAGTGTTCCATCGTCACTTGCAGAGCCATCCATTGGAGCCGCCCATGGGTTGAGAACGGTGTAGACGATTTTGTGTTGGCTGGCTTTGTCAGCCCAAACGATGTGGATTCGATCCATCTCATCGACGACCATGTCAGGGTGCCAAATCTTGTGAAGTCCTGGATTGGTGATTTGAGTGGTGTCAATGAGCGTCTCGCCCCGAGGTGAAATCATGGAATAGTAGAGGTGCAGATTGTTTCGAGTCCACACAACGTGAACGTTACCTTCACTGTCCGCCGAAACTGCAGCTTGCTGATCGGCAGCAGTTCCACCGTCAACGACTTGAATCGCTTCGGTGATGACGACGGTGTTTGCAGATACGGTAACGGTTGCCATCAACAGCGTTGAGAGCACCGAGAGCATCATGATTGATACGAGGCTTACAGACTTCATTTTTTGACCCATGTGTACACATCCAGTGGTGAGACCAATTTTCTCTCACACTTATGGTACTTAACCGCGCCTACCTCATGTCATTTTTCGAAGGGAGGTGAGTTTGGTGCTCATCGGGGGATTCAAGCCCATTCTGAAGGGTCGAAACCTGAGCCAAATGTCATCTTCTCATCGAATTCGATTTCATGTTCAGTTGAGGAATCGCTTGCCGGCCCTGCAGGGGTGTTTTTGCTGCCTGCATTGCTCTTGGGTTTTGGCCAATCGTCAACCGGGCCGGGCTTGCCAATCCCAGAACCATAATTGTACTTGATCTCATGAATGATGCCAAGTTTTGCAAGCCATAATTTTCGTAATCCATGCATGAATTCGTTCTTCGTGAGCCCATCAAACCAGATCGGAAGACTGACATTAAACGCTTGAAGTGGGCCGGATTTCTCTTTGCCAGTATGGCCCATGTGAATACCCCAATCAACGGTGGAGTGAATCAATTGGAGCCGTGCTTCGTGAATCCATTCGAGCCATTCTTCGCGATCTTCTTCCATGTGTTTTGCCATCTCATTTTGCTGGCCTTCATCGACACGTGTCATGCTTGAAATGGCCACCAAGTCACGGCCCTTTGGAACAACAACTGCGAACATATGTCCTTGGTTTCCTGCGGGGTATTTGATGAGGAAATGGGCCTCTGCGCGCGGGTCTTGTTGGGTCTTGACCGTGAGCCGTTCTTGCTTCATCCATGCTTGGATTTGCTTGATGACTGCGGTTGGGTCCATGCATAGCCGAAGAAGTACTCTCGTTTGAACCGCACCCTTTCCTCAAAGGGTCATCTTGTCCATTTCACCGTGAAGATTCTGCAGCGCACCGCGTATGTTATGTCGTTTTGAACCGCGTGTGGTCATTCGGATCACACATCGCTTGAAATCTGTCAAATCATCCCAGAATTTGGACCACACTCGGCCGCTGAACCAGTACAGGGGAAACAATCCTGCGCCAAGGGTGGCCATAGCCAGGAGCCGTTCAACTTGACCAGCCCCGTAGATTGTGAGCCAATCAAAACCTAACACGTCGTTGAGGGAGCCTGTGTTTTCAACCGCCAACCATACGGCGAGAATACTCAGCAGCGGCCAAAACATAAGCGAGCCAAACATGGCGGCCAAAAAGTGGTATGAAGTCCTAGCGTCGAGGCCTTCGTCTGTTGAATCACCAAGCAAGCGACCCATTGCGATTTGTGCCCCGAACGCATAAAGACAGACGGGGAGGAGAAGAAGTGCGACAGGCAAACGGGCGAGTGAAGCAATTGTCTTGGCCGGGTTGAACATTCGAAGATCGGTTCCATCGGCGTTCAGATCCCTTCCATCAAGACCTCGCTCGCTCAACAGTTGAGCCGCAGCCTTCGCCGGTGGCAAGACTGGGTGTTCGATGGCCGGGACTTCGGTCTCCATGAGGGACATGTCAGAAGGTTGTAATGCATCTCGTAAAGCACGAGCTGCAAGCACTTCTTCTCTCCAAGAAGCCAGAGGTTGGTTGGCTCTTCGCGCCTCAACATGGCCCATTAAGTGAAGCGCATCATATTCGCTCCAGTCTGACGTGTTAGGCGTCATTGGTACCAATTCGAGCCTCAGTTTGTCGCGAAGGGCGGTCACCTTTTCGGCAGGAGGTTCGCTCCATTGTCCGCCCTTTACCGCTTCAACCAGTTCATCGGGTATATCTTCGTCAAGAAGTTGTAATGGTGCGCCATATTCGACCCATTCATCTGTCCGGAATAACTCTCTTTTTCGGAAATGAAGACCGATGGGGATGACGGCAGGGAGGGTTTGACCCTTTGATTTCGCAATAGCGCCTGCAGCAAGAACCGTTCTCATCGGACCAGTTCGAAACCGGAGCATGGAGGAGTCGCTGTGACTTGTCCCCTCGGGAAAAAGGACGCATCCAAAGCCCTCGGCGATGCCGGTTGCAAGCATGAGCAGTGAGCGGCCATTGATCTGAGTGGCTTCTTCTTCTGAACAACCCCCGCGAAGTAATTCTGCCTTTCGAACGACAGGTTGGACCGCCATACGGCGAGTCCACCAACTCAACAACGGCCGAGTTACAAGATCATGACGGCCGCCCAAAACGAAGAATTTCTTGTGGTTCAATGCGATAGCAAGGGGATCGATCAACCCGTTGGTGTGCCAAGAACAGCAGAGATTCCCTCGATCATCCGGTAATGTCTCTCGGCCTGTCACTTCACGTGTACGAAATTGTGCTGCTCGGACACGTCGTGCAATCCACCATGCTGCATGGGTCCAAAAGAAAGACCCGGGAGTGGAACCTCCATATTGAGGGAGGGGTGTTGAAAGAAGTTTATCCATTTTCATTTTGGTTGCTGATTTTGAGAGGACAGGTAGTGCATCGCCACGATGATCGACCGCTCCGTCATCAATTCCTTCAGACGCCATTCGTATCCCCCCTTAGCAAGGACGCAAGGCTCGCCAATGGTGCGTGATTGACGGCGCCTCCCATCGGAGGTGCTTGTGGCCACATGGTATGCAATGTACCCCCTCCATCATCAGAGGTTCGAGGAAGCACATGCACATGGACATGAGGCACCTCTTGGCCTGCGAGCGGACCGTCATGAATACAGACTGTGAAATCATGTGTTTGAAAGTGCTCGCTCAGGCGTTCTTGAACGACCGAAACGCCCTCGAAAAGAGCGTTTCGTTGGTCATCTGACAGGTCGCTTAACCGTTGTACGCCGTGTTTTGGAACAACAAGTGTGTGGCCTTTTCGACGCGGGTAAATGTCGAGGAACGCATACCAGTGTTCTCCTTCTGCAACCTTGTGAGAGGGGATGTCGCCAGCAACGATGGAATCGAACAATGTCGGTTGGCTCATGGTATGGGGAGTGCGTTCCCCTTTTCAGTGATGCACCGGAAACGAGCCAATGAAACCATTATTGTGGAGGCAAAACCCAGTTTCCAGTGCTGCCCTTTCTCAACCCTAGCGTCGAGGTTGCTCCCGTTTGATCGACGGTCGTATGGTGAAGAAGGTCTTCGATTTGCTCTGGATAATCACTGCGTTGATGGGAGCCACGCGATTCTTCGCGGGCGAGAGCTGATTGTGTTGCGGCACGAACAAGTCGGATTCCTGCTTGGATTCGAGAAATTTCGACAAGGTTGGTGTTTGCAATCAAGGAATGTTGGTCCAAATGAATGGATTCTGCAGTGACGCTAAGCGCTTCCAGGTCCTCGATTGAATGAGAT
The DNA here is from genome assembly GCA_013330285.1 of Candidatus Poseidoniaceae archaeon. Taxonomy (GTDB): domain Archaea; phylum Thermoplasmatota; class Poseidoniia; order Poseidoniales; family Poseidoniaceae; genus MGIIa-L1; species MGIIa-L1 sp8160u. The sequence goes on along the minus strand of DUIP01000162.1, from coordinate 1,937 downwards.
AACGAAGCTGCGTCACGAGCGCCGAGGAGGGCTTGTCGTGAAGCATCGCGAAGTTTTGTCGCCACCGATCCAACACGAATGACTGCATCGTCTTGCGTTCCACACATCGCACTAAAGTCTGCATTTGCTCGGTCTTCCTCTTCCTGTGCCACATTGGAGCCAGAGAGATTGCGAGATTTCACCCATTCACCAGCGTGTTCGCCGGCGGCCAAACCACCGCCAATAGCGTCCAACAACTGATTCCCCGGCATAACGCTGACACCATGGAAGCCCGAACATGCTGCATCACCTGCAGCATAGAGACCCGTGAACCATCGTGACCAAGCTCCATTGACTGCTCGTCCATGTTCGTCAGTCGCAATGCCGCCGATGCTCAATGAAGGCCGGACCTCTATGGCCACAGTTTGCTTTGACATGTCGATGCCTGTGCGTTGTTTCACCATACGGAAAACGCCAGCCCACCAATCAGAGTTGTCACCAAGATGGCGCGCATCAATAACTGCCTGGTTTGCCTGTGCAACAGCGGCACAAATTGAGGCGTGGGTTTCATCACCAAGATCGAGGTCTGCACCACTCGCTTCGTGGAGCGTCGCACCAGCGCTGAGGAGGCCATCGGGTAGAATGAGGTTCGTATCGGTTATGCCAAGAGGCGTGGTGTGCATGAATTCCATGTTCCGAAGCGGGAGGCCTGCTTGAAGAGCAAGGTCCATTCCAATTCCAATGGAGCCGTGCGAGAGTACGCCTTCAAATCCTTCATCAGCAATGATGACTGCTTTAGATTGGATTGAGAGAATACGTCCGTTAATCATGTCCGCAACCGTGATGCCGTGAACCGTTTGATTCGAATGAATGAGGGACAGTGGGAGGTGATCGCCACGGCGAACAACGCCGTATCGCATGCACTGCTCTTCGAGGGTTTTCTGGACTTCTCGTGCTGTTGCATCGCCCGCGTCCGCAACACGAGGTTTGCTGTGACTCATTGCTTTCGAAACCAATGGGAGGCCTGTGGAATCTCGGCGGAAGTTGACACCCCAGCGTTCAAGCAAATCGAGGTTTCGAACCGCATCTGCCGTCCGCTGAGCAACAATATCTTGGTCGCACAGGAAGGCTCCGTTTCGAATTGTATCTTCTCGGTGACTGCGGTTATTGGACTCTTGAACCGATGCGGCGAAACCGTCGCGCCCCGCGTCTGTGCTGCTCCCCAATGCGTTGACTGCGACCATGAGCGTTGAAGCCCCGTGCTTTGCTGCTGCTGCTGCTGCACGGAGTGCCGCTGGCCCGTCGCCTACTACAATGATGTCCCATGCTTCCATGTACCCCACTTCCGGTATTTACCCCGAAGCACGACTCGTCCATAAGGTGCGCGCTTTGACGGGTTGGAATACGCTGGGAGTCGTTGGATTGTAGTATGCCGCTCAACAGCAGACTGCGAGCAATTGCCACCGCTGCGTTCACGCAGGGAAGGTTGGCATTGGCAATTCGCCCTTGCGCCGTGCTTGCTCCAATTTTCGAGTTCTTATTTTGCTCTGACTCCCACCACTTCGGCGAACATCGGTTCGGACGACCTGAGACTCAAGGACGATCCCGTCATCATCTCGAAGAATGACCTGAACATCTGCTGGCCCTGCAAACTCCTTTGGCCATGCAACACCGATCCAAAGGACAACGCCGCGCTCGAGGTACCTTGGAATCCAGTCGAGGGCATCGTCTTCTGAGGGGTGTGAAAGATTCACTGCCTGTCGAGGTGGTGGGCAAGGACTGAGTTCAAACCGGTGGTCTCTGGTTTCAGGTTCGCCATTCGGGGTGAGCACTTCAACTCGAACATGCCGTTCTGTGAATGTTTGGTTGTTGAGCGCAATGAACAAGTTGCCTGCACCAGCATGACAGGTTTCGTCAAGTGCCACGTCCATGCGCCATTCAGCACGGAGGAGTGGGGG
>DUIP01000167.1 GCA_013330285.1 Candidatus Poseidoniaceae archaeon | reverse complement strand
AGATGGCGCAGGTGCAGTTCTCAGTTTGTGAAGTGCTTTTGCACCATCATCTGTAAGAGAAAGTCCACCGTCTCCAAGCCTTGGACTTGCGATGTGCAATCCATCTTTTGTGATGGCGTTCTTCACACGCCCCTGGCGATTCACGACAAATGTGGCTTGGTCCATTAGCGCTCGAGCATCGTCTTGGCTGATGTTGAGGAGGACGGTTAATTTGTCAGCGACAAGGCGTTGGTAAACAATTGATTTTGCAACATCACGCCCTTCCCGATCGAGAGGTATTTCACTCGCTGTGGTGTCATCGATGCTCTTGATGATTCCATGGTTTTCGAGGGCAGACATGCATCGAGCTTGAATCCCATCACCGAGCATATCGACGGTGATGATCTTTCTCTCGCCGAGTCCAAGACGGTCCAGTTCTCTACGAACCCATTGGAGGTTTGGGCGGCGGCGCCAAAGCCAATTTGGCCCGTCGATATGTGCAAAAGGGTTCAGATCTTCAAGGGAGTAGGGGACAAGACCGACAGGGGTGAGAATAAAGACTTCAAGTCCAGGGCAATGATGCGTTAATCGGACCATGACGTCGCTCAAACGCTCTCGCCAAGGACCGGGGCTGCCGTGCATGATGAGGACCGAATCATCGCCTTTGGCTTGAATTCCAGAAGGTCGCCACCTGTTGATCATTTGCCTGCGAGCTGCTACAATATGTGGTCGCACAAATGTGTCCTCTCCGCCCCAAGGCTCACCTCCTTTCCGAGGGGATTCTTGGGCGTGAACAAGCCAGTCCCATCCCTCTTCCCAGGTCCCTGCTTCGGCGCCACGCTCTCGCCCAGCATCTCGGTCATTGAGAATAAGATCATCGAGCATTTTCAACTTCATCATCGCCTGTTGAGGTCGAGTGGAGAGCCATAAAAATGCTTCACGAAGAGCAGGGTGCTGATGACTACGCCGCTCAACAAGACGCCAAATCGTGCCGTCTCTAATCGCTTGCTTACAGCGTGCTAATTCACTGAGCGTCATTTCCAAGTTGTAGCGAGCAAGAAGTTTGGTCCGCTCATCTTTCGGCATTGCCTTCGCTTCCAATGGGCTGATGTAGGCCACACATGGCATCATCATCGGCCAATCATTCATGGATTCAATTCGCTCAGTGCCCCACGGTGTCAAGAGACGCCCATCTCTGGCAAAGAGTGCATATGCGGCCGAGTCAAACAGATCTGCACCCAATGCAATTGACATTGGGAACAGCATAGGGTGGCCGCAGCCAAACATGTGAACAGGGCGTTGAGGAGGTAGGTATGGAAGGGTAGCAAGCATGATCTTGGCATAGTCCTTGTATCGATGCTGTTCCATCACAGGTACGATTCCGCCGATGGGATGAACTGCAAACTCAAAGGCTGCCATTCCCTTGGCTGATTTTGTTCTCAATTCCTTGAACAATCCGCCTTGAATGGGGCCGTTCAACATCGTAGTTCCGGCTGTTTTGACGCTCGGTTTTGCACGGTTGAGGGTCTCATCAACACATGCCTCGACTTGAGCATAGGTCATGTCGGGCCTGGAGAAGACATCGAGCATTGTAGCGATGTCAACCCCGATGTTATTCTGAAATTCTACAATTTGTTCCACACCGACCTCAACATCGCCATAAATGTAGGATTGGAATGTACCTGAATCAGTCATGACGACGCCTGGAAAATTGAGCAAAGCATGAACGCCATCAGTTGTAGCCTTAGCCTTCAATTCATCATGCTTCCAAATGATGTAGGAGTTGGTGATGAGTGCGCCAATGCCATACCTGTCCCACATTTCTCGTGGTTCAATGGTTCGTATATTGGGGTTGATCACTGGAAGAAGGGCAGGTGTCTCGAGAATCCCGTGAGCGGTGTGAAGGCGCCCGAGCCTTGCTCGCCCATCACGAGCGGTAATTTCGAACAATCCCCTGTCCTGTTCTCTGCAAGGTTTGGGGTCGTCTCGATGACCTTCATTCCATGCGCCCATGTTGCTCCCCCGTGGTCCAGCGTCCTTCAATCCATCCATCGAGATAGGGCTTCACTATCCATCATCAAACAAATTCGACTTTGCCATGGACGAGGATGAATTCTCGTCCTAAGTCGTCGAAGGTATCGAGCAGTGCCTTGTCGAATCGAACCCTCATGACCTCTGGGTCATCCTCGAGGTCGTTTTTGACGCCCTCGAGTGTGCCTGGGGCAGCGCCGCATGAAAGGCAAGCACCTGTGAGGTCCAAAACGAGGTCCAATGCTTCGGTTCCATCATCGGCCCAGGCCACGGAGGACACGGCAATACCTCCGCCATGTCCGTCAAGAGCAGCACGAACATCGCCTAACCTCGACAGCAATGCAGGAACCATTTGTTCGCTGTGAAGAACGGTCAAGAGCGAGGTTGCCTTTAGCCTCTCTTCTTCCTCAGGGTCAACTGATTCTGCGATTCGTTTTGCCGCCTCTGCGGACATCGCTGCCTTCGCCTCAGCGGCGTATGCTGCGACCAAATCATCTTCCTCCATGATTTGTGGTCATTGCGCCTCCATTTCAAGGCTCGGATGAATTTTGAACCAAATTGGCTGTCAGTTGGCGCAATCTGTGAATACTTTACCACTACAGCCCTTGATAAAGGAGAGCCGTGAGGGTGTGGTGGGTGTGGCGATGAGCGAAGAGATGTTACGCGTCGAGAATCTTCACGTGAGCGTGGACAATACACCCATTCTCAAGGGTCTAAACATCACCATCAATCGGGGCGAAATCCATGCGATTATGGGCCGGAATGGAGCTGGGAAGTCGACCTTGGCGAATGTGGTCATGGGCCATCCTGCTTACGAGATCACTTCTGGAGAGATTTACTTCCACGGTCAACCACTGGATGAACTCGCTGTGTTCGAACGCGCACGAGCAGGTATGTTTCTCTCCTTCCAATATCCAGCGGTCATCCCTGGGGTACAAGTCGGCACATTCCTCAAGAAATCAGTTGCTTCCGTTCGTGATGAACCACCAAAGGGCCGGGCATTCCGAAAGGAATTGAACGAGGCAATGGGGAAGTTGGAAATGGACAAAAGTTTCCTCTCACGCTATGTCAATGACGGCTTCAGCGGGGGCGAAAAGAAGCGACTGGAAATCCTTCAGATGCTCTTACTCAAGCCAAAATTAGCCTTGTTGGACGAAACTGATTCTGGATTAGATATCGACGCTTTACGAATCGTGTCAAAGGGTATTAATGAAATCGCACCAGAGGCCGGATGCCTCATTATCACTCACTACCAACGTTTGCTTGACCATGTAAAACCGCATTATGTACACGCCTTAATTGACGGGACAATTGTAAAAACAGGTGGGCCGGAACTGGCGTTGGAACTGGAAGAACGTGGCTATGATTGGCTCGATGCAGCGGCTTGAGGTGGACACATGAACGAAGAAGCAATGGACGCTGTTGGCGACTACAAGTATGGATTCCACGATCCGGAACATGCAACCATTCGTTTTGACAAAGGGCTGTCTGAGCAGGTTGTTCGTGACATCTCAGCACTCAAGGATGAACCAGAATGGATGACTGAACTTCGTGTAAAAGCCTACAAGCACTTCGAAGAGCGCGCTATGCCAGATTGGGGTAATTGCAACCTTCTCGAGTCAATTAATTTTGAAAACGTCACCTACTTCCTTCGTTCTTCCGATCAAACCGAAAAGAACTGGGACGATGTGCCAGATGACATCAAGAACACCTTCGATCGTTTGGGCATTCCAGAAGCCGAGCAAAAATGGCTTGGTGGCGTTACCGCACAATACGAATCTGAGGCGGTCTATCACTCCATTCGAGAGGATTTGGAAGAACAAGGTGTCATTTTCCTCGACATGGACACGGGTCTCAAAACACATCCCGAACTCGTCAAGAAATTTTTCGGCACCGTCGTTCCCCACAGCGATAACAAGTTCTCTGCCCTCAACACTGCCGTGTGGTCTGGTGGTTCATTCATCTACGTGCCGAAAGGCGTCTCAGTAGAGATGCCAGTCCAAGCCTATTTCCGGATCAATGCCAAGAACATGGGCCAATTTGAGCGAACGCTCATCATTGCGGATGAAGGGAGCACCATCCATTATGTCGAAGGGTGCACTGCGCCAAGTTATTCCACTGACTCACTGCACTCTGCCGTTGTTGAACTCGTGGCTATGGAAGGCGCAAAAATCCGATATTCTACTGTCCAAAACTGGTCGAACAATGTCTACAATCTGGTGACAAAGCGCGCCGTTGCTCACAAAAATGCCACTGTCGAATGGGTTGACGGGAACATCGGTTCAAAGTTGACCATGAAGTACCCCTCGGTCCTGCTCAAGGGTGAAGGTGCTCACGCAGAAGTGATTTCCGTAGCTTATGCAGGCGAAGGTCAACACCAAGACGCTGGCGCAAAGGTCCACCATCTCGCACGAAACACCACTTCGAACATTCTCTCAAAATCGATTTCGAAAAATGGTGGCCGATCTTCGTACCGAGGCATGCTCCAAGTCATGCCAAAAGCCGATAGTTGCCGCTCAAAAGTTGTCTGCGATGCTCTTATTCTCGATGAAAACTCCCGCTCGGACACTTATCCGACCATGGAAATTGGAAACTCCTCTGCCGACCTCGAACACGAAGCAAGCGTTTCCAAGGTTTCGAGTGACCAATTGTTCTACCTGATGAGCCGAGGCTTCACTGAAGAAGCTGCTATGGGCTTGATCGTCAACGGCTTTTTCGAACCGTTTACTCGCGAGTTGCCGATGGAATACGCCGTCGAACTTAACAAACTCTTAGAGTTAGAAATGGAGGGTTCGATTGGATGAACTACCTGCAAATGGCAGTCCCTCCACGTTCGGCTCATTTGTGGCGGTATACCCCCTGGCATCGAATTCATCCTACGAAGCCAGAAGAACTTCCACAGGCTGATTCAGTTTCCTTCGAAGTTGAAGGTTTTGAATTGTCTTCTATGACTCCCGAAAGCGATGCTTCTGAAATTGCTCGTGCATTTTTGAAGGAGGCAGGGGGTTCATCGTCGCGTTTGGCTGTGAAAGGCACTGGCGAAACCATCCACATCAAAGCCCGAGCGAGCGGCCATGTTGCTGTTGGCCACCTTGAGCTCGACATCAAAGGTGATGTCACGATCCTTTTGCACCTCTCTGGCGATGCTGGTTGGTGCGGAATTCATTTGTCTGGAAGAATTCACCCCAACTCAAACCTTGGATTTGGTTTCATCAATGAACTTGACCAAACCACAAAACTCCTGCGTTGTGATGACTGGCTTCTCGAACGCGATGCCTCATTCGATCACGCAACACTCTCAGTTGGTGGCTTCAACTGCAAATCCGACTTACGATGCACACTCAACGGCACGGGATCATCCATTCGTCAATCCGTTACTGCGCACGGCCAAGGTGCACGGCATGACGATCATCACATTGAGATTCATCACCTTCATGGCAACACCAATTCAAATTTGGTCACCAATGCAGCCTGTGCTGGTAGCAGCCACTTTGTGGCAACAGGATTGCTGACCATTGCCGAAGGGGCTGATGGGACGGATGCTGGCCAAGTGTTCCGTAATCTTTTGCTCTCTGAAAAAGCTCGTGCGGAAGCCATTCCTGAGTTGGAAGTCCTTGCGGATGATGTTTCTGCAGCACACGGTGCAGCAAGCGCCCCAATCGATCCAGCACAACTTCACTATCTGATGTCCCGCGGATTGAGTCCTGAAGAATCAGAATCAATGATTGTGAATGGTTTCCTAATCGACGCCTTTTCCAACTTGAAAGATGAATCATTAATCGAGCAAATGCGAACCCGGCTCACCGTCCATTTGGAATGCGAACTCAAGAGGTGATTTGATGGCAATCCGAGATGACTTCCCGATTCTACAACGCACCGTGCATGGGCACCCGCTCGTGTACCTTGACAATGCTGCAACCACACAAAAACCGCAAGTGGTCATCGATGCAATGAACGACTATTATACGCAATCAAACGCCAATGTTCACCGTGCTGTTCACACGTTAGCCGGTGAAGCAACCGATGGATATGAGGGTTGTAGGAATCGACTGAAATCGTGGTTCAATGCCGAGCGTGCCATTTTGACGAGTGGCACAACCGAAGCCATCAATCTCGTCGCTCACGCATGGGGCAGAGCAAATTTGGAAAAAGGCGATGCCATTGTTCTCACCGAGATGGAGCACCACTCAGACATTGTGCCTTGGCAAATGCTTGCTAAAGAGCGCGGTGTCGAAATTCGTTATGTTCCAGTTTTGGATGATTTCACCCTTGACATGGAGGTCTACGAAGCATCTCTTGAAGGCGCTAAACTTGTTTGTGTCGTTCACACCTCGAACGTCTTAGGTGTGCGTAATCCACTTGAGAGGATCATCAAATTAGCACATCAATTTGGATCAAAAGTATTGATTGATGCTGCTCAAGGCGTGCCACACGATCGAATTGACTTCGACGCTTTTGGTGCTGACTTCATGGCTTTCTCGGCGCACAAAATGTGCGGACCAACAGGCATTGGTGCACTGTTGGTGCGACCAGATACATTTGAAGAAATGCAGCCCTTTATGGGCGGTGGTGACATGATTGAAACCGTCACCATTGAGGGCTCAACATACCAAACGAATGAACACAAATTCGAAGCAGGAACGCCACGAATCGCTGAAGCTATTGGTTGGGACGCTGCCTTCGGATGGATGGAATCCCTCGATTTGGAACATGAGCACAAGCGCATGCTGGAAATAGCCCGCTACACCGCTACACAATTACGAGCCCTTGGTATGACGGTTTACGGACGACATGATGATTCAGACAGCGCCGTCGTTTCATTCCTCCATCCAACATTGCACAGCGAAGATCTTGCTCATCTCTTGGATGCGAGAGGCTTTGCAGTTCGTACCGGTCATCATTGCGCCCAACCGCTCCTCCATCGGTTAGGAATCTCGGGCACAGTTCGAGCCTCGTTCTACCTCTACAACACAATGGAAGAAGCAGAAATGTTCATCGCTCAGGTCAAGAAAATAGTGGAGCGGTTTGCATGACATACCCTGTCCAATTGTTGGAATTGATTGAGGAATTTCGGGAAGTCGAAGACCAGATGGAACGCCTTGAAATGGTGTTTGAAATGGCAGATGAAGTTGTTGCATTCCCGGTGGAAGATTGGTCGGATTCAACCCGTATACACGGCTGTCAATCTGAAGCACATGTTCAGGTTCGCCTCGATGATGGCAAAGTGCTCATGGCAGGTGGCGCTGATGCACAACTCGTCCAAGGACTCATGGGGATCTTAACCATCGCCATTAACGGAAGCGCTCCCGCTCAAGCCTTGCTGCTTTCTCCAGAATTCGCCCAAGAGATGGGCATCCTAAATTCGCTTTCTCCAAGCCGTTCGAATGGTTTTAGAAACATGTTCGATAAGGTCATGCTGGAGATACGAGGGTTGGTGGAATAGATGGTTGAAAAGGAAGACGTGATGAACCACCTTGACGAAGTTGAAGATCCTGAGTTGGAATTGTCCATTGTTGAACTCGGTTTGGTCTATGATGTGAGATTCGAGTCGAGGGATGATGGGACACATGCAGAAATCGATCTCACGTTGACCTCGCCCGGGTGCCCAGCAGCGCCCGAAATCATGGCGGCAGCTCACCGAGCAGCGCTCTTGACTGACGGTTTGGATTCGGTTCACATCAACCTTGTCTGGTCACCTCGTTGGGATCCTAAAATCCACGCAACAGAAGATGCCCGTATGGACATGGGAATATGGGATTAAGCATCAACGTTTGACAACAATCGTCAGCAAATCGCCATCCTTCAACAGGTGGTCCAATCCCACCCGTTGCCAATCGAATTTTGCGCTTGGTCCTTTGACACGTGCATAACGGAACTTTCGAACAAAATCACGGTGCAGTTTGTTGCAGATGTGCTCAACGGTCGAATCATCTTTGACGATCAAAGGCTCTTCAAGGTCGGCTTCTTGGCCTTGCGGCTTCAAAAATACCCGCATGAAACCGAGGTTGTCATAGATGAAGTCCTTGAGCTCGTCCAGTCCAATGTCTTTGAACGCTGAGATCCTCATGACAGGCCAATCTTGAGGAAGGTTTGAACGGGCGTTAAGGATTTCTTCTTCCGATGCAATGTCAATTTTGTTGATGGCAATAACTGCCTTTTCATAAATCCGGTTTTGTGCTAAACAGTCAACGATTTGTTCAGCGGTGGTATCGTTTCTAAGTGTCACAATGGCAGATGTAAATCCAAACGATCTGATGATATCACCCATTTCCTCATTGGTGAGGTGAGTTTGTTCAACCGTGGTACGTACGTCAATGCCGCCTCGCTCTGTTCGCTTGATGAACACTGGAGGGCGGGTTTCATTCAAGCGTAAACCCGCATTGTGCAATTCTCGATGAAGGACGTTAAAGTGTGCATCTTGGAATGGATCCACGATGTACAAGACCATATCTGCACTACGGATGACATTGAGAATCTCTCGTCCGCGTCCCTTTCCTTCTGCTGCACCCTTGATCAGACCAGGCAAATCGAGGATCTGAATTTTTGCACCTCGGTGCTCCATGACACCTGGGATACAGGTCAAGGTTGTGAACGCATATCCCGCTGCCTCGGAATGTGCGTCGGTTACTTTGGAGATAAGTGTCGACTTACCGACGGATGGGAAACCAACCAATGCAACGGTGGCATCACCTGATTTTTTGACTTCGAAGCCTTTACCGCCACCACTCGCTTTGGAGTGTGCGTGTGCCTTTTCTTCCTTGATTTTCAACTGAGCGATTTTTGCTTTCAGTTTACCAATGTGGGCGTTTGTGGCCTTGTTTTTTTGAGTCTTGTCAATCTCGGCGCGAATCAATTCGATTTGCTCCTTAATCGTGGCCACGACAAAACCCTCCGTAATCAACGGCGCGGCCCGCATTCTTCAATGCTGTTGAAGTGTTCCTCAGTGCAGTCTACTTTCATGTGCTCCAAATTGAGTGCAGAGTCGTGCTTTATCTCCGTGATTTCAAAGGTGTGGGGGCTCCCGATGATGTCTCTTTGAGCCGATGCCATCAAACGGGTCGGGCGCTACGCTTGTCCCATGGGCCTTGAATTGGTGGTGCTCCTCGTCGATGAGCCCTCGCTCCAATCTCTTTTGGATTGCACATGGCACGAGTTGTACGCCGGCATGGAAAAGGGTACATTTCGAAACCAGCGTCCAGAAGGAGACCCGCGCCTAAAACGCAGCTTTGACATCGATGGTGAAGCTGAACTTCTCGATTGGATGGATTCGTGCACTATGGAACCAGAGACACCTTTGATCGAGGCTCTTCGGAATCTAAGTGAGGGTGAGGAAGGACTTCTTCATCTCATGAAATACGCAAGCGTAGGGTCATGGGAAGTGTGGGAGGGTCGAGCTTTTCTCTATCTTGACGTAGCGTTGAATGAACAGGTGGCTCATGTCGATGCCTTGTACAGTGAAACAACATGGCATGATGTGTGCACGAAACTCACTGGCATTCCTGAAGACGAATTCGCAGATTCGGTTTGCTTTGATTGGATGGAGCGAAGGAAAGAACTCGGTGAGACGCTCGATGAAAAAGAGGATCCGAAGATCTTGCCAACCTATGAGGCACATCATCGTGCAAGCCGCACGATGGTTCACACAGTCAATCGTTGGGTCAGTGAGGACCGACTTGTCGGTATTGTTGGTCGTGAACATTTGAGGGCTGCAGACTGGGGTCATGGGGTATGGAACCTAAGCGCGTTCCTCAAACCTTGAACGAGGGGTTCAAAGACCACTTCCTTCACGCCGAAATCATGAGCGAAGACGATGTCGTCGATGACGAGGTGCCCGTCATCGAAGAAGGAATGGAAACAATGGATGTTGGCGAAGAGGCCGAAGTCGAAGTTCAAGATCCGTTGGAAGTTGCTCTTGAACGCGCAGAAAAGGCAGAAAATGAAATCGCTTACAAGGATGCTGAGATTCAGAATGTCCGCAAAAGACTCATGGCTGAAAAGGCAGAATTGATCCAGTACAGTGGTATGGGGCTCGCACGCAGAATGCTTACTGTGCTTGGTGATGTCGATCGAGCACTCGCCAACGTAGGTGAGGAAGATGAGGGGCCTATGGCTCAAGGTCTTCGCCTCACTCGAAACAAGATGTGGCATGAACTCCAAGCGGATGGGGTTGTCGCCATTGATGCAAAGGGGCAAAAATTCGACCCTGCAAAAATGGAGGCCATCACGACCATCCCTGCCTCAGATGCTTTTGCTGCGGGTCACGTTGTTGATGTTCTTGAAGCCGGCTACATGTACAAACAACGCGTATTGACAGCCGCTCGTGTTGTCGTCGCCTCTGAAGATTAACGGCCAAACGTTCTTGTGATGGAGCGCAAAGAGCGCCCCATGGTCAAGAAATTTGCAGGTAAAGTGGCGAGCAAAGCGAGCAATGCTGCTGGAAAAGCAGCAAAAACTGCAACGAAAGAAGCAGCGGGAGCTATGAAAAGGAATGTCATCGACGAAGCGACAAAACCACTCAAAGAAGCGGCAAAGAAGAAAGCCTCTGAACTTTCAGAGACGGTCAAAGCAAAAGCCGAGGCAAAGGTAAGAGAAGTGGTGAAAGAACAGGTCAAGAAAGACGTGAAGAAGAAACTCTTCAGGAAATAATCAACCTGCATGAACACCTGTTTCGAAGGTGGAAAGTCGAAACAATGCATCATTGGAAATCAACCAATCGACGACTGACTCCGGCACACTCGTGTTCAAGACTTCCCGCACCGCCTCGTCATCATAGACCGTTGAGAGCATCTTTGCAGTTTGGCGTACTCGCCATCCTTCGAACCGTTCGCGTTCACTCAATGGCAGATCATGAACTGGAAATGAATCGTCTTTGTACAATCTTGAAGTAGGTTCATCCGAGGTGACCAAGGTACCTTCACCGTGCGATCTTCGTGCGTGCGCTACCCAATTCGGCGGGTCATTGATATCTTCAATCAAACAAGTTTCAATCTCGATTTGCTCTGCTTCAGCCCAAGCCGAAATCATAGCAGCTCGTTCTTCAGCAGACCATGGGTTATCCGGCTCCCATTCCTTTTTCGCAGAGCCTATGGCGACCATTACCGGTTGGTTCGGATGGACCAATGCCGCTTGCATCACCAGGTACGCATGGCCTTTGTGGAACGGTTGAAAACGACCCAATACGATGGCACGAGTCATGATTCTACCTCAGAAATATGAATCAACATCGACCTCTGGAAGGTCATGTCCACACGCTTTGAAGCATGCAATCATCCGTTTGCAACCTTCAACCATCTCGCTTACAGGGGTTTCACCCATCGAACCAACTCTGAACATCTTACCCTTGAGGTGATCCTGTGCACCAATGACTTGAGTGTCAAATTCCTCTTTGAGGCGTGTTCTCCACGTATCATCGATACCTTCGGGATACATAATGGCTGTAACTGAAGCGCTTCGCCCAGAAGGGTCCGCCAGTAACTCAAATCCAAGGTCCAAAAAGAGATTTCTTACACCATGTGCCATATGAGCACACCTGTTCCACCGTGCCTCATTTGTTTCCTCTTTCAGAACTTCAAGTGCAGCGCCCCAGCCCATTGCAAGATTGATTGCAGGAGTCCAAGGGGTTTGGTCGTCGTCTCCCTTCTTCAAAGCAGACATGAGATCAAGGTAGTAGGTTGGGTTTGAATCACCCTGTTCGCGGATTGCCTTTGCACGTTCGACATAATGCTCATTGATGGCGATGGCAGCAATACCCGATGGTCCCGCAGTGCACTTTTGCGCTCCGACAACCACGGCCTCGGCATGCCAATCAGCGGGATGAACAGGCATGCCACCGACTGAAGTAATACCATCGAGTATGAATGCGGTTTCATGCCGAGCGCACATCTCTGCGATGGCTTCCGCATCCTGTGTGATTCCTGAACTGGTTTCATTATGGCAAATCAACACTGCTTCGTAGCATTTTCTTTCCAATTGCCGCTCGAGTTCTCCGAGATCAAATGCCCGCCCCCATTCACCTTTGAGGTGCTTGACATTGCAGAAGCGATCACAGATTTCAGCAACTCGTTCACCAAATTTTCCATTCGTTGGGACAAGGACCAAATCATTTCTTCGGAATCTGTTCGCAATCACCATCTCCATTGCAGCGGTACCACTTCCAGAAACAACGACGACTTTGTATCCATCTTCTCCAGTCCAAGATTCTGTTTTCCGATCTGTAGAGGACGGTGACAAATTGAAGGCGGAACGGAGCCCCGAATTCAATTTGGCCATCACGTCACGAAATTCAGTGCCACGGGCCGTCATCACGGGTGTTGCCATCGCTTCAAGGCATGGCTGGCCCATGCGAACCGGCCCCGGGACAAGGAAGCAATCATCGTAGCCCATTGAATGACGCACTGCATGGAGGTTCTTCAACACCACACATTCAAGGTTTTGAATTTTGAAGACTCATGGCATGGACAAGCGAATCCGTCGACCTCATAGTATGGGGTCACTTGGACGTGGTATGGTGCGCATCGGGCTTGCAATGTTGCAAGGTGCCCGTCACGAGCACATCGAGGCGCTCAATGGTGCTGCTGTTGAACTGGGCGTTGATGTAGAAGTCATCGAATTGCGCCGTGGCGATCAAGTCGATTCAAGTCTTGATGGCCTGGTCCTGCCGGGTGGAGAATCAACCGCAATGCGTAAGGCGAGTGAAAGTGAAGCATTGCTTCCTGCACTTTTCGCTTGGATGAATTCCAATCTAGACCGTCCAGTCTTAGGCACATGTGCAGGTGCCATTCTGTTAGCCTCTCCTGGCGTTGGCCATTCACCATTCATTCAAGCACCTATTTCTCGAAATGCTTGGGGTCGACAACGACAATCCTTTGAAGCGAATGTAGATGTTCTGATTGAGATACCGAATGTGAGTAAAATTGGGCAACATGTTGGTCAACCAGATGAGTTCAATCATCGCCCACTTCCAGTTGCTCCGAGTGCGGCCTTGACAGGCTCTGATGGCTA
>DUIP01000011.1:1820-10113 GCA_013330285.1 Candidatus Poseidoniaceae archaeon | reverse complement strand
TCGCCCTTATCGACTGGTTCAAACCGTTGTTCTGTGGTAAATTCGAGAGGGTGTTGGCATGGCTCAAGCACCCAATCACCTGTCAAGTCATCATGCTCAACTTCTCCAGCCTCGTATTCTTTCTTGGATGGTCGGCGACCTGTTGCACGTTCACGACGAATGAACATCACATGGCCATCCGCAGGAGAAACAAGAACACCTGGCTGCTTCGGTATTGGGCGATCTGGATCACGCCAAAAGTTGACAAAGAATGCTGAGGCCATGATGCAAAGAATGCCAAAAAGGGGGATCAGACCACTCAAAGGATCGATAAGTGAGCCCACGATGAGTGAGCTTACGCCCATCATGAATGTGATCAAGACGGGTGCATGGCCACCATGGGCCAGCCCAGCCATGTCAACGCCTCACTCTGCCCAAGGGTCTTCGCCGTTGGACCAGTCGGCTGGAGCTTCTTCTTCTGCAGCGGCTTCAGCCTCTTCAGTCTCTTCAGTCTCTTCAGCAGGCTCGTCTTCTGCGACTTCTTCCTCAGCAGGAGCGACGTTGCTGTTGTTGAGCGTCCCATCGTCGAGAAGGTCTTCTACGGCATTGTCGCCAACAATTTCAACAGAAGAGGATTCTGTTTCAACAGAGATTTGTTCTGCTTCTTCGATGGTCATGTCTGCAGCACGGGCTTCAACCATGTCTTCCATGCGCTCGGTGAATGCTCGGGACATGTGCTGTGACTTGCGTTCTGCTTCAACTGCGCGCTCAATCATGTCGTATCGCTGCTTGATGGCCTTGTTGAGGTCTTCGAAAATTTGCATGTGGTCGACATACCAGTCATCACGTGCCTTCATCTCTGAAACGGCGAGTCGCAGATCGTTGTCGAGTTCTTCTGCGATTCCAAAGACCTTGCCAAGGCGGTCTTTTTCACGGGAATACTTCTCTTCCATCTTCTCAAGTTCTGGCTTGAGGTGTTCGACCTGCTTTCCTGCTTTCACAGCGCGCAGCTCAAGTTCTCGCACTCGGATTTCTCGCTCATTGAGCAAGGCTTCTTGAGTTTCTTTTTCGATTTCCCGTTCGATGATTTCTTTTTCCAAGACTTCATTTTCGGTTCGAGCATCAAAGAGTTCCTTTTCAACGGCCTCATAGGCTGCGAACAACTTCTGAAGACGGTCGGTCTCAGTTGCGAGTTGTTCCTCAAGTTGTTGAATTCGAATCTCTGGCGTGACGGTCCCTTCTTCAGTCATGGTATCACCGGGAGGTAAGCCTCCATGTGGTTCCACTTAACTCCACCCTATCAAGCCGACGCCTAAACGACCCTGTAATATGGCCTGAAATGGTGAAGTCGGTCATTCCGTGATTGCATCGGTCGCAGCCACGAGTTCTCTTGCAATGCTCACTTCGCCCATCGAATGACCTGCATCCGGTACAATGACCAGGTGACTGTTTGGAAGCACTTTGTGCAACTCCCAAGCACTTCGTGCGGGGCAAACAACGTCATAGCGCCCCTGAACGATGATTGTTGGGATGTGCTCTATGCTCGATGCATGATTCAAAATGTGGGCCTCTTCGACGAAAATAGCGTTGATGAAATAATGGCATTCAATCCGCGCAAAAGCGACTGCGAAATCCAAATCCTCTGCTTTTTCGAGGTAGGAAGGATCTGGGAATAAACGACTTGTGGCCATCTCCCATCGGGTCCATTCCTTTGCTGCCGCCCGACGCACGTCCCCATCGTCGCTGGTCAAGCGAGCGTAGTAAGCTTTGATTAAATCCGATTGTTCCTCTTTCGGGATGTGTTCACGGTATGGTTCGAACGCATCTGGGAAGATATGACTGGCACCGTCTTGGTAGAACCAATGCAATTCGCTCTTTCTGCACATAAAGATGCCACGAAGCACCAAACTCGTGACCCGATCTGGGTACGTTTGGGCGTAGATGAGCGAGAGTGTTGAGCCCCATGAGCCACCAAACACGTGCCACTTTTCGATGCCAAAGGAAACTCTGAGCGCTTCGATGTCAGCCACCATGGCTTGAGTTGTGTTGTCCCTTAATTCTGCATGTGGAGTCGATTTTCCACACCCTCGTTGGTCGAATTGGATGATATTGAATTTTGCAGGATCGAAGTATTGCCGGTATGCAGGCTGGCCACCGCCGCCCGGTCCACCATGGATGACAACGACGGGGATGCCTTCGCTGTTACCTGACTTTTCCCATGCAATGGTGTGAAGATCTGTAACTTGCAACATGCCTGAATCATAAGGCTCAATCGGCGGGTAGAGCACGTGTTCGATGGTCGTCGTGGTGTCGAGCATACCTCTTCCAAAGAACGGCCAGTCATGTTCCTTTCGTTCGAGGGGACATGTTCAAGCGATGCCCATTGAAGGGGGAAATATGGCCATCAGATCTGCGACTGACGTATTCTCCGAGTGGGCGACGAAAAACAAGGATGAAGGGATGGAGCGAGGCCATGCTGCATCGGTGAAAGCCATGTTAGAACTGGCATTTCCGAACCTTCCAACCCCCTACACAGCCGTGGACCTCGGGTGTGGAAATGGATGGGTTTGCAGGTTGCTTGAACAAAGGGAAGAGTGCAGACATGTGGTCGGCGTTGATGGATCAGAGGTCATGATTGAGAAAGCCCAAACGTTGGGCCAAGGTGAATTCCACCTTGCACGATTACCTGAATGGAGGCCGGAAGCGACATTTGATTTCCTTCATTCAATGGAATTCCTGTATTACCTTGAGGACCCAGCAGCGATGCTGAAAATGATTCATGCCGAATGGTTGAATGAAGGTGGATTCATGGTTGCTGGAGTTGATCATTACTTGGAGAATGAAGACAGCCATGGATGGCCAGAAGCACTTGATGTGCACATGACATTGCTAAGTGAGGCACAATGGAAGCAAGCCATGATTGATGCGGGTTTTTCCGATGTCGGAATTCAAAGGGTTGCTGCAAAGGACGACTTTGTCGGAACGCTTGTGATGTTTGGCAAAAAAGATTCGAATTAATCCTCAACCATCGGCAGAGGTATTCCAAGAGGTGCCCCGGCAGGGCCACAAAGGCGTACATGTCCGCGATAGAACGGGCAGGTCTGACAAGCCTCTGATGCATCAATTTCGAGACGCCCGGGTTCTTCAATCGATTGGGGTGAAGCTGCAAGATGACCAATCCAATCGAGATGTTTGGCTAATTCCTTTTCCGCTGATTCAAATTCCTCGGTTGTCAATTGGAGCATACGTCCAGAAGCACCAACAAGTAGAGCAGGTGGAAGGATGCCTCGTCGCTCATCCACAGGTTTCCTTTCTTCCACCGCTTTCAACGCCAACGAGTACAGTGTGAGTTGGAGGCGATGTTCGTCGAGGATCGCCTGTTCTGCAGGAGTGGATGGGTAAGGGTCAAGCAGTTTACCTTTGAACCGTTGAAGTGCTAAACCATCTTGCGGTTTGCTCGAGTTGAAACCGTCACGGCAATCCTTTGTTTTGAGGTCGACAACTTGGAGGTATCCTGCACAATGATCATCTCGAAGTGCTAACACGAGGTCGGCTCGACCATCGAAAATGAGGTTCAGCTGTTCAATCACCACATGTGGAAGATGACCCTGGAGGGTGAATGTGGAACGTTCAAGCCCCTCTGTGGAGACCTCGTGGCTGTGGTAAAACGGTAGTTCTGTCCTCAGCCCCTCGACCTTCAAGCCGTGGTGGGTTTCTCCCTCAGCTAAGCGACCGAGCAGCCCGTTCCGAATGAGGCGCCCAAGCTCAGCAAGCCGTTCACCGGTTCGAATGGCCATGGCTTGATCGACTGAATCATCCTCAATAGAATAGCCTTCTTCCCCAAGGACAGATTTGATAATTTCAGGATTGTCAAGTCCGTCTTGACCATCAAACTTCCAAGCTTCTGGTAATGGGGTTGAATGGGGCATTGCGCGTTTTGAAGGGTTTGCCAAACCCAATTCAACCAAACGATGCATCATGGTTCCAAACGTAGTAGCTGGAGGGTATTCGCTCTTGGAAGTAGGCGCAGAATTGACCGTTTCAATCATCTTGAGTTGTTCTGGAATCCAACCCTTCACTTCGCTAAGCCAGTGACGGCGAAGGCACGCTTTGCTTGTATCCAATCCGTGGGCAGTCATACGAACTGATTGGCGGACTGCCAGTGGCTGAGGCTGTGGTGGTTGATTGCCTTCCATCCCTAGTATGCGTTCCTGCAAGGCATTCCAATCCTGAAGAGGTGTTGTAATTTCAGTCGCATCAAAGCAATCTGGATGGTGGTAGATTCGAATGGATTGAACTGAATGAGGACCGAGGTGGGCGTTGTCGAGAAGGCCATACGGGTCAAGAGAAAGTGTTCTCTTGTCATAGGCTGGCAAGACCGTGGCACCCACATCTCCATCAAAGCACCATGGCGCTTGTTCATCTTGAGACTCGCATGCAAGGCTGCGAAGGCTTTCCAAGAACATCCCTCCCATCGTGCTTCGTGAGGCTTTTGTCTTCACTTCGAGTTGGCCTGTTTCAGTATGTATTGCACCCGCGCTTGAGTATGAACCAACCAGGATGAGGCGATCTCGAGCTCGTGTGAGGGCGACGTAAAACGAACGTCGACGTTCGGCTTGAGTCTGCGCTTGGTCGAGGCGATGGGTGAATTCCCAGAGCCCATCTTGAGGTTTGTCAATGGAACGCCATGGGTTGATTCGACCTGCAATGACCTGGGGTGTGACGAGGACATTGTCCCTGGTATTGAGTTGTGAATCTGATGCCCCCGCTTTGAAAAGACCTGCAACAAACACAACATCTGCTTCGAGGCCTTTGGCGTTGTGTACAGTCAAGATCCGAACAGCCCCACCTGCAGGAACGGCTGTGGCCGGAGGTCCACGTGTTCCAAGTCGTCGAAGTTCAACGAGTCTTGAGTGAATTGCTGCCGCTTCGTGACCAAGTTCATTTCCAATTGACGCGATGAGGCTGTACCATGCTTCGGCGTTCTGACGATCTGCATCTTCTGGATAGGCTACGAGTAAATCTGAGTGGTCAAGTATGGCATCGATTGCTGCGTACAAAGCACCTTGTCGAACCATACCCGCAATATGTTCAATCAACACAGCAATTTGAGGCGTTGGTGCGTGGACTTGCATATGATGCCACCAATCATGTTCGGGAACCTGGCTCATCATCGTCTGGATCTGTGAATCTGTAAAGCCAAGGACGGGGGAGCGAGCCAGGCCAAGCACTGCAGAGCGAGAAGTGGGGTTGGCAATCAAATCCAGCGCCGCCATCAATGGTTGGACAATTGGGCGATGAAGCAGGGCACCTTGGCGGTCTGCTGCAACAGGAATGCCTCGTTCTTGCAGACGCCGAATGAGATCAGGAACATGGGTTCTCGAATGGACAAGAATCATGATATCTGAAGGCAGCACTGGTTCATCGATTTGTCCAAGATCCTCGAAATCTCTGCTGTTCGCACTCCAGACCCTTGTGCCCCCGCCCCGCAGTAATGCAGCAATTCGGCCGGCAATGAGTTCGTGCTCCAAGTGCACATCCTTCGACTTTGGATTTGAAAAGACATCAACCGGTATCTGAAGGTCGGTCTCTTGCTCTCCACTTTGTGTTGACAAAGGCATCAACCACTCCAATACGCCGGGTGAATCATCCTCTTCACGTCCGGCGACTAAATCCTGAGCCGCTGCGTGCCAATTGCCGGGCAAGAGGTGATGTCTTGGATGAAACACATCGCGGAACATTCCGTTCATGGTATGGACAAGATTCGGTTTCGTTCTGTAATTGCTCGTAAGATCGATGAGGCCTTCGGCGCGTGCTTGCTGCCGATCGGTGCCCGAAAATTCTGGAGCGAAACCGTCGAGATCCTCGCCGAGGGTGAGGTGGCTGTATGGCTCTGAAACTGGTTCATTGGCCTCAAGCGATGTAGCTTGGATGAACGCGGAGGTCTCTCCTCCAGCGCCACGAGGCCGTGGATCCCTACCAAAGCCATGGCGACGAATCCCTTCAGGCCAACGATCCTCGTGCATTTCAATGACGTTTGCCTCTCGGATTGAGGCGACGGCTCGCAACATCACAGAGACTTCTGCTTGACGGAACCGGTAGATGCTCTGCTTCATATCCCCAACAATACAGATGGTTGGATCCCAAGGGCCAAGCGGCCGAGCTGGTTCACCGCTATTGAGGGCTCGATGGCCCCATAACCTCGCCAGCAAACGGAAATGAGCAGGGTTTGTATCTTGATACTCGTCGATGATGAAGGCTCGGTATTGACGTCGTAATGTTTGGAGGACATGGAACCTGCGTTGTAAATCTGCAGCGCATTGTTCATCTTCATTGGCAAGCAAAAGTGCCCTCGAAATATGATGATCAGACCAAGGTTCGTCACCAAGTGAATCAAGCGCCTCGACCACCGGTTGAGGATAGTCGAATCGGACCATATCTGGGCACCTTGCGAGAAGTAGATCTGCAGCCATGTTCTGAATATCATCGAAGTCATGAACGCCCTCTTGTGCCTTTAATTGAGTCAGAATGTCTTTGCATGCATCGTGAACTCGCAAAAGGTCCATCAAAATTCGAGATTGGAGAGCGGGGCCTACTCGCAAGGAACCTGTGGACGACGTGGATTGAGGAATTTCAATACCAAGTTCGGTCATGAAATATGCGCACTCTTCAGGAATGTATGGGGAATCGATTCGTGGCGAAAGAAGGGATGAGCTGCGCCCCATAAAACAAATCAAGCGACCTGTTTGAGAATTCAGCATCCTCGAGATGACTTCGGTGATAGCGGCGGCGGAGGCGGAGATCTGGTTCTTCTCGGAGGTTGGAAGATCGACCTTACCTTTGGTGAGAATTCCCGGATGCCAACCGCTTGTGCGCACAGGTGGAAGTGATGCATTTTGGAAATATGTGGTGTTTGTCCCATCGGTTTTGATTTTTCCTGCAGCGGCAAAGGCCACATTCCAAACCCATTGCATGCGATGAACCGGGTCGTCCTCAAATGCATGGCGGGCCAGATGTAACAGATGATTAAATCGGGTTTGAACTCCCCCAAGAGATTCCAATTCCGCTGGAGTAATGTAGGCTGCACTGTGCTCGAGATAAAGATCGACGAAGGCGTTCAAATGATGGTGAAGTTGACAGGCGAAATCATCGATCACGTCTGCTACAGGTTCGAGGAACATTTCGAGGAAGAGGTGTTCTGGAATTTGATGATCATGGTGGAGCGTGGTGCCAAGACGCTGGGCATGAGCCTCAAGTGAGCGCCTCGACTCTTCGACGAAAAGGGATTTATTCAGCAGACCAGAAAGAATGATCGAAGCGTGTTCTTGGCCTCCCAGGGCAACGGCAATTCTATTTCTCGATTCAATAAATGAATTCACATAACCAAGTACGCCTGCTTCCTGTGCATCGTTAATGGTGCGAATTCGCCATGCAGAATGCAGTGCTTCTTCAATCAACAACGGGGCTCGTTCTTGGGCGATTTGCTCCCTGCTTGGGTGAACCGCTACGAGGTCGAGATGGGGGGAGAGCAACTGTGAAAGGAAGGCGTCAATGGTCGAAATTGGTGCTTCGTCAAGCGAAGACAGAAGCATCTCTACATCTGCATCTGAATGGATACGAGGGTCGTAGACGCTGACTTCATCGTCGGGATGAAGCGGTGATTTGCTTGTTGCAGCAACCCTAGCACGAATTCGAGCCTTCAATTCTGATGCGGCCTTTTTGGTGAAGGTAATGGCGACAACTTCACTCGGAAGAAGGCCTTGCCATTCCTTCCGGTCTGTGCGTTCTCGTGCAGGTGCTCGCAGAGAGCCATGGCCCGTAAGAGGCTCCCTTGGACCATTGGGCAGCACGAGGGTTGAACGTTGAATAGAAGCGATGAGGTGCTGAACATAGCGTTCTGCCATGACTGTGGTTTTTCCAGTCCCTGCACCCGCATCAAGTGCAATATGGCGATCGATATCCAATCCAAGGCGCTGACTATGGTTGAATGGAATTCGTCTATTTGTCAACGTAATTCACCCCCATGAATGGATGAAGGACACACGGTTCTTACCTTACAAAAAGTACAGCCTGCACCCGGTACGGGATGGACTTGGCCGGACCCAGCGACATCGATGGCTCGCCTCGCGGTCTGCAAGCGTTGATACATCCAAGCTCTGAATCCGTTGCTTTCATAGGACTCGTCGCTGACGAATCTGAACTGTTGTGAAACAACACCTGTGCGCTCTCCTAGCGTTAGACCTGCAAGGTAGGGTACAATTTCGGGGTCGAGCTCCACATAATGTGTCGAGGTTTCGCCGACTTCCATAACGCC
>DUIP01000011.1:0-1415 GCA_013330285.1 Candidatus Poseidoniaceae archaeon | reverse complement strand
TCAAACAGTGCCCGTAAGTGACGTAAGCCTGATTCGCCCTTTTTTGGACCGTTTACGGTTTTCAAATCTCGAATGATGACCCAGCGTCGTGCTGGAGGCGATGATGATGGATCGCACAGATCGATAGGAGTTGCACAATCATCGTCTGTGAGGAGGCCTGCTGCAACCGCTACCGCTCGTGCATCAGAACCAAGGATGACCTCGTCAACGCGGTCAACATTGCCACGAACCCGGAATGGTGCTGCATTCTCTTCATCGTTTGAAGCATCGATTTCAACAGAGGTTGAGGTTTCGGTCGAAACTGGCCATTCGCATGCTATTGGTGCCGCATCAAGCACCGTGTAATCTGCTTGGACCATATGCCAAAGGCGCCCGGCCGGTTCGATGCTTTGTTCACCGGCGATGTGGGCCTGCCAATCTGATGGCGAAACGCCCACTAAGTCTCGGCATCGATGGGTTGCAATCGCGTCGTTTCTTGACAGCCATGGCACATGTTCCTCAAGATGAGCAAGTACAGCCTGCCATCCTTGTTCTGGAGTTGAGCATGCACCTCGGGCAAGGCTCGTTGATGAGGTCAGCACCTCGCCTCCAATTGGCACGCCATGTGCGGCGAGCAATGCGGCTTCGGCATCGTGAATGATTTGCCCTCGGGTTCGGTGATCGATGTCCTCCAATTCATCCTCCGCATCTTGTGCACTCAAGTGCCCATCGACCCATGCTTGCCGGGGGCATGAAAGCCATGGTTGAATTCGGCTCGCCGACCATACCTCTCGTTGAACTCCGCCTGCCTGAAGACCAAAAATTTCTGAGATTACATCCCCCTCGAATTGTGGAGGGGGTAGCGGCCTTGGATCAATTGAGACGCCGCGTGAATTACCATTTTTCTTGAACCCAAGATGCGGCCATTGAGGTTGTGACTTCGATCCGACTTTGGCCTGAGTCATGCTTGGCCTCAAGATCAATGGGTCTGTGGTAACCAGGTGGGCATGGGCGCCCCAAGGCATATATTCGCCCTTTTCAAGGTCGTCAAATGAAGGCTGACGTTGAATTCGATCATTGGCAATGGATGCTTCAAAGCCCATGGCAATGCCATGGATCGCATTGACATCGCCCTGCGTCGGTCTGTTTTCTTTGAGAGCGAGCCCCAAGCGCTGGCGAGCGTCACGGTGCCGGTAACCTGACCGAATACCCGACACTGCCCCATCGACTGATTCAATCGTAAACTGGCGGGGTGTGAGCCAGTTTTCATCAGTCGTCGTTGATTCAAATTGCCACGCCCTGCTTGGGTGATCGCCTGTGAGTTCTTCTTCAGCAAGGAAACTAGGGGCGCCTTGAAGCGTAGAATACAAGCCGTTGCTTTGAGCGTCACTCAACCATTCTGCAAGAGGGGCTGCAGGCCCTCCGCCTTCTTCCAA
>DUIP01000029.1:8833-9630 GCA_013330285.1 Candidatus Poseidoniaceae archaeon | reverse complement strand
GGTTCAGTTGTTCTCAAGTGAACCGTCCATCTGCCATACAATTGGTTGTGACTGTACATTGTCCAGCCATTCTCAAAACGAATCAGCATGGCTTTGGCTTGGCTGGTGACATCAATGACAATTTGATCTTCAATCAAATGTTCTCGGCCAAGAAACGTCGTGTAAGGAAGTTTGGTTTCTACGAGTCTTTTGCCAATCAGTGCTTTGCCCAACCGGTCTGCCGCACGACGTATTTCTGGTCCCTCCGGCATGAATTTTTGACCAGTCATTCTGCGTATCAAGATATGTATTTGTGACCGATGAAGACAAGTGCAACCACCCTTACCGACCATCATGGCGCATGAGGTGGTGATGCTTGGAACTGGCAACGCCTTCCTTCCTTATGGCCGGTATCATTCCTTCGCAATGATTGACAAAAAACACATTATTGATTGCCCTCCAACAGCACTTGCAAGTCTTCGACGTGAAGGCCAATCCGTCAGCGATATCGAAACAATCTTCATCACACATGTCCATGGTGACCATGTGTTTGGCTTCCCCTTTCTGCTTCTCGAACGCCGGTACATCTCTGATCGAGCGAATGAAAAGCCACTCACAGTGGTTGCTGCACCGGGCGTTAAAGCGCGCTTGAAGCAATTGTGTGATTTGGCCTATCCTGGGAGTTTGGAGGAGTCTTTTGAGCGTATACAGTGGCGGGAAACCTCCGTCGGTGAACTTGAGTGTGGATTGACCTGGGATCGCTTTGCCGTGTACCATGATGAATCCGTAGATCCTTATGGCTATCATTTCGATAAGGG
>DUIP01000029.1:0-8435 GCA_013330285.1 Candidatus Poseidoniaceae archaeon | reverse complement strand
GAAATCGCTCAATCAAGTATGACGATCCTCGAGATGGGATTGCCACAATGGGTGGATTCTGATACCCACCACAAACCTTCGGACGTCGAAAGCATCGCCAAGAAACATGCAGATGTTGAGTTCATTATCACGCATACCTATGTTGACACGCCAGGTTCAGGTCGAACTCCAACGGTCACAGATACGTATCCGAACCACCCATCAAATGTGAATCATGCCGAGGATGGTTTGCGAGTCGTTCGGGAAGGACGAATTTGGTCAGTGCAATAATCTTGAAGAAGAAAAATTTCCTTTCCGGAAAATGACAAATTTCTGTTCTTTCGATGAGTTATTTTTACATTTTTAACTTAAATGTCCTTCTCCTTTATATTCTCAAAGGTCAAAGCGAATACTCGACAATTTGGCCAAACCAATTTGTTCGAGTGGACATGCTTATGAGGGGGACTCGGACTCACGCACAATATCGCGCATCTGCCACTCCGGCAGATTCACGGGCACATAGAAAAACTGAGGAACAACCATGACTGGAAACATCTTCGATGACTTCCTTTCACGAAAAACCCTGTTCGTTGACAAAGAAGTGCTTCGTCATGACTTCCGTCCGAAAAAACTCCCGCACCGACAAAGTGAAATTGAGAAGTTGACCTTCAATTTGGTTGAAGCCCTCAACGGTCACATCCCATCAAACATGACCCTTTACGGCGTGACTGGTGCAGGTAAGACAGCGGTCACCTCCTATGTCTGTGATGAACTTGAAGCAAAGGGTAGGGAAATCAATCGACCAGTTCAGACCATTATGGTCAACTGCCGACAAATCGATACTCAGTACAGAGTTCTGAGCCACCTTGGTAATTCCTTGCTCGAATCACATGAAATCGATGAAATCCCCTTCACCGGCTGGCCAACTGACCG
This sequence comes from Candidatus Poseidoniaceae archaeon, assembly GCA_013330285.1. Taxonomy (GTDB): domain Archaea; phylum Thermoplasmatota; class Poseidoniia; order Poseidoniales; family Poseidoniaceae; genus MGIIa-L1; species MGIIa-L1 sp8160u. Next base: position 7,523 of record DUIP01000029.1, on the reverse strand, counting down.
TGTCTTTGGTGAACTCGTTCGAAGAATGGACGACAGAGGCGGCGTCTTTGTGATTATTCTCGATGAAATTGATCATCTTGTTCGAAAGGCTGGAGACGATCTGTTGTACAACCTCACGAGCATTAACGCATCGCTAAAATCAGCCCGAGCTTGTGTGATCGGAATTTCAAACGATCTCAAATTCACAGACTTCCTTGACCCTCGTGTACGTTCTCGCCTCGGTCAATCAGATGTTGTGTTCAACCCATATGACGCCATGCAACTCCAAAACATTCTCCGTCAACGCGCTGAAGGCGCCCTCGTTGAAGGTGCATTGGATGATAGCGTTATTGCCCTCTGTGCAGCCATCGCCGCTCAAGAACACGGTGATGCTCGATGCGCTCTTGACCTTCTTCGTGTGTCGACAGAAAAAGCAGAGCAATCTGGTGATGAGTGCGTGACTCAATCCCACGTGCGTATGGCTCAACATCAATTGGAAGCCGATCAGATGCACCCCGTACTCGCCTCATTGCCAAGCCAACAGAAATTGGTTCTTGCCTCCATTCTTCTCAATGAGCGGAATGGCTTGAGAAACATTCAGACGGGTGAAGTCTACGCCGTTTACACCCAAGCTTGTCGATATGTCAGGCAAAATCCATTGACACAACGTCGTGTCTCAGGATTGATTTCTAATTTGGATATGCTTGGTCTTATCACGGCAAGAACCGTTTCCCGTGGAAGGTATGGACGGACAAAAGAAATCAATTCATGCATTCCTCAAAACATTGATGCTGAAGGCATTATGGTCGAATCTGAATCACAAATGAAAGAAGTGTTTGAGCGGCCATATCGGCATCAATCTCGACTCTGAAATTCAGATGTTCCATCGTCGTGTTGATTCGGTGTGCTTATATCCAAAAGGCAGGTGGCGCAGTCTATGAGCAAAGATGAGAACGACGGTTCAAGCAACCTCATCACAGCAATAATGAACCCTTCAAAGGGTGTTTCCCAATGGTTCATCGCCCTTGGATTGTGGGGCATTCTCCTTGCCATTCTCAACATCATGGGCCAGGCTCACCCAACCTACCACTGGTCATGGGGCGGTCTTTTTACCTTCGAAATGTCGAATGCTGCCTACGAACTCAAACAAGAAAGCGGCATGCAAATCGTTGCATCCGACTTTGTGTTCATTGGCATCTGTGCAGCACTCGCTGGGCTCGGCTTCAAGACCATGGCTGGCGAAGAAGGCGGGATTGGCGGATGGGCAAAAGGCCTGCTTGTCAATGACACATGGCCAGCGCTTGCTGACCCTTCCCACAAAGGATGGTCCATGCTAGCCGCAGCATGGTGTCTTCTTCTTGGATTTGGTTTCTATGCATATTACGGCATCACCCACACCGGTTGGACCGATCCAGGTGTCTATTCAGTAAGCATTGCACTGATCGCCTTTGGTTTCGCACTCAAGGCCTCAGCGAATGCCCCAGAAGGCGATGAAACCCTCAGTTGAAGTCATCCCTTGATGCTCTAAACAATGGGCGATGTCCATTTTTGCCTCGCAACGCATCAAGCATACCTAAGATCAAGCCTTGCCATAGAGCAATGCTCCATCGAAAGGTCAATTTCCTAATCTTCCATATGCCTTTCAAATCGACCTTGCCTTCGCGCAAAGCTCCTCGATTGACTTCACCCAAAGGCCCGCGCCAGAGCAGAAATTCATGAACGGCCATCAACACCACAGTACCAAGGAGCATTTTTGTTTGCCACCATTGTTGTGCTGTGTCCCATGACCATTCAGTCATCGTCAATGCCTTGAATGCAAAAGGCAGTCCTGAAACGAGTGCAGAAATCCACAAGGGGAGAATCATGAGAACAAAGGTCGAACTGCCGATAAAGTCCAATCCGGGGCCGATTCGTTTCCGTCGGGGAAAATGGCGTAGGATACGAACGTGCGCTCTGGCATCGCGCTTCCGTTTTGCAAGAAACCGCTTCCGCTCAACTTCAGGTACGTGGTTGACAACCGCTCCAGGTGCGTAAATAATCGTGCCCCCGTTGCTGATCAACCTGAGACTGACTTCCATGTCTTCGGCATGATACCATTCAGGGTTGAATCCTCCAATGGCCAAAAGTGACGCCCGATGAAACATCGAACATGGACCATTGGCGAGGCTTGTTCGTCTTGGCCTGGCTCTGTATTTTCTCGCAATTTCCATCGATCTGACCCGACTTGCAACGTCGCCGTCATGTGCGAATACAGTTCGACCAGTCACAGCAACGATCGATTCCCCATCTGCAATTGGCTGAATTTCAGCCATCATCATTTCAATCCAATCGGGTTCTGGTCGAACATCGATGTCTGTGATTGCAACCCATTCACCTCTTGATTCTTCAACCGCCCATTGCCGACCAGCTGAAAGTCCCTTTGCAGATTGTGTAAGGACCTTGACGCTTGGGTTCCCCGTTTCATTATGCCATTTCATTAACCGCTCGGTCGAACCATCGATTGAGCCATCATCAACTGCAATAATTTCGAGGGGTCTGTATGTTTGAGCGACAAGCGCTTCAAGGCATCCATCAACCCAATCCACTCCGTCCCGGACACACACTGTGAGGGTCACGAGGGGATGTTCACTCATGGCACGACCTCGAAAAGATTGAGTAAATTCCGACAACGCTCTTTCACAGAAAGAGAGGTGATTTGCATCACAACACCTGTCTTTGGCTGACCGTACAGGACCACCGTTCCAATTGGAGCAAAACAATGGATCATCAGAGGTGCCAAGTCTTCTTCGCCATCGACCTCCAACAGCACCGACTCATCAGCGCCGAGTGCGCTTTGAATGGCAGTGCAGAGCGATGGGGTGAGGAAGCCCGCAGGATTGGTCGCTTTGAGGTGATGGTGGAAGGTCTCTGGATTCACGAGGTCTTTGGCGTCCAACTGGGCTCGTTTCGTCATGCCATCGATAAGGGCAAGGTCGGGTGTGACGCCCATCTCCAACAGTGTTCTTGTGGTTACATCGCCCACAGTCACAAGCAAATTGACATGAAGTGGCATGCCGTCAAGGGCGGCAGCCATAGCAATTTCAGGGTCGTCTTCAGGGCCATGAAAGAGTGTCCCCATTGGGGTTTTCAATTCAGAATCCAGCGCAGGCGCCATTTTCAACATTGAATCTCTGAGATGTTCCCTCATCCACGGGTGGCCTTCTTGGTCCATCCCTCCATTTCGTATGGCAGAGGAACTGATAATTCCACCTTCAATGCCTCGCAAGTGGGCGACTTCGATGATGGACAATGGCTGCAATCCATTGGATTGCCGTTGCTCGTTAATGGCGTGGCACATGCTGATCGTTTCAGGGGTCGCTACGATTGCATCGGCCGTTGTGTGAGTGGGTGCAGGTCCAAAAGCATCTTCGAGAGCATGAACGGTGATCGAAGAATCCGTTGTGTTCGCTGCCCATTCTAAGATATCATGCCTTCTTTGTTCGAAATCAAGGACATGCAATGACTTCTCTTCAGCCATCGCATCGGTTGTGATGTGAACTTCAATGCATTCAGAATGCTTCTTGGCTGCTTCAAGCAACAGCCGATGACCGGCATGAAGTCGATCGAAGGTGCCGCCAACGAGGCAACATCGGAAGCGTTGCTCATTGGTCATGTATTGAGGTGGGTGAAGCGGCTCTTTGATTGCATCGCTTTGCGGGGTGCAGAATATTGGGTTTCAAGGGAGGAAAAGAAAGGCTGTACCCCGGCGCGTAACGGCCCATTTCATCGCAAAGCTCGAGGGCCTGACCCAGCGCCAGGGTGTGCTGTCCGGAAGGGTGGTTGTCTCGTGTTCATTCTGACGTCGCACGAGGACCCATAACCTACCGGTTGGTTTAAGCGCGTTTGCACCGGGAATCATCCCCCGAAGGGTCATCCCAGTCTTCGATTGCGCACCGTACACTTGGTATCAGACTTCACAGCAATTTCACAGTAGCTCTGCCTGATGTTGCTGGTACGGCAACGTCAACCACTGGTCAACCCTTTTTCAATACATCGTGAACCATTTTCACTCGAGACGATGAGCAAAAGAGCGTGCATAAAGCAGCGCTGCCACTTCCTCATCACCTGTTTTCAGGTCATCGATTCGAATGCTTGGCCATGCATCAACCGGACGTGCAAGCCAGCCAACTAACGGGTGTAACCGTCCATAGTGTACAGGTTCTTCTCGGACAACTGTTGCTAACATGTCGTGAACATCGAGCAAGGCGGGTTTGCCGATCCCATCTTCGATCAAATGAATTTGCAATACATCCTCAAGCGCTAACATTCTCTGAGGGTGCTGAATGGCAAGGCCTGGTAGTCCAGCTCGCTCACCGGGAGGTCGTGCAAGCAAAGCTGGCCATGGAATCTCTTGTTCGCTTAACCAGCGCCTTCCTGAAGTTGAAGAAAGTTGCACCAATAACCAATCACCTGACCAAACGGTCCACCATGCGTTAGGCAACAGCCGCATCAACGTCCGCAACCCTTCTGGGGAGGTCTGTTGATTGTGCTCAATCATCCGAACGGTAGCGCCCCATGCATGCAAGAGGGTGCCTCGAGGTTGTTGAGTGGAAGCATCGAGGCATAATTGCATGCAGGCTTGGTTCCTTTCATTCAGGGGCATGCCTATTGGGAACAGTGCTTCCAACACCTCCTGAACAGCGTGAGGTTGCATCAACCATTGCTTGCATGCAGCTTCAACCATTCGCTGGAATTCATCAGGCAGGTGCTGTGCGGTAAGGAGGACCGCCGCACTCATCCAAGGCTTCAGTTGTTCATCGCCGAGGTAAGACTCGTATTGCAAAATCGACTGTATGTTGTGGGTAAACCGCTGCCTTACCTTGTCAAGTGCCTTATTTGCCCATTGTGTTGAGGCGACGGGCATAGCTCGAATCAACGTCGAAGTGTCACATGCTTCGATGGGTAAAAGATCGGCCCAACCAGGCTCGAGTGTGTTGCGTAATCGTATCCATCGACTGCTCCGTTCAGTCTGCGGGGTGGCAATCCATGAGGCAAGTGGGAACGTGCTTTCGATTTGATTCGCCCACTTCTCATCACCTTCCGGGTAGAGTGATAATGCATGCCATATGTTCTTTCGTTGCTCCAATGAGTGAGCTTTGGTGGTGAACTTCTCGTAGTGAATGGCATCATCTTTAGCAGCATCAATCAATTCAAGTGCAGTTGTAGGGATTTGTTCATGGACGGACGTAGGCCTTGTTTCACGAATGGTTTCCACCAATTTAACAGAGAATGCTTTCCCTCTTCCAAGTCGTAGGATGACCACGCCGAGTTCTCCAGCAGATTTTATCGATGCTGATGAGTGAGAAAGCCGCCTTGCTTCACCACTTGAGGTCAGCAAGATCCTACAGCGCTGAGAGGCCAACAAGTGTTGCAAAAGGTCCTGATTGCCATCAACTTGATGCTCCCATTCGACAACGGATTCCACCTCGGTGTCGGCAAGGTACCATTCGAGCAGAGCGCTGGCACCCACACTTGTTGTTCCAGAAAAATTGACTCGACTCAACACCTCGCCAAGGGTCCAATTCGCCTTTCCAAAGTCTGCGAGGAGTGCTCTCTGCAAAGCGATTGATGGTGCAGTGGAGGTTTCATTCACCAAGTACCTGCAGAGATCTTGGAATCGCAGCTCGAGTTTCTTTGTGGCTAAACGTGGATGCTTTCGACGGAGCCAATACCACAAAGCCTCCAATGGCAGCGTTCGTTCGCTTCCGCTTTGGCGCAGATGTTCAAACACAAGAGCGCCATCAGAAAGCGCTTCAAGCGCCATTTTCCTTCCAACTTTCGAAGGAAGATGGCCATGGGTCGACATTGGTGGGCGTATTGGCACAGTGTTGCCAATCGTGTGACCAATGGTATGTTTGCCATAGGCAAGCCCCATCTCAGTGGTGGTCTCAAGGGTGTTGAACCAAGACCCAGGGGCCATGCTCCATGAGTGGGTTGGATCGAGGAGTTGTGCATGGATCACACAAATTGAAGGTGAACGCAACGACCAATCACTGAGGGTCCCTTGCTCCATTATTGGCGGGGGGGGTGTTGGTTCCAACGTGGCGAGGTCGTACCAACGGCTCGATTCTGTGCGCACAACCGCCCAAGCCCCCCCTGTGTTTCCATTGGAGTTGTCAACGGGTGGGAATGAGGCGTCGATGGCATGTTGAGGGAGTTTGATGAGCTCAGATTGCAGTTGTTTCACATAACCAAGCAAGACATATTGCCCATCATGACCAAGCATGATTCCATCGGCTTGAGTGGCACCTTCCAGAGGGGCATCTCTCAATCGAGCAAGTGCGTCATGCTCGAGACGTAGCCTTCCTTGATCTGTGATGAAGTGGTCTGCCCCTCGAATTCCTGCTTCATCGTCCCGTCCAACATCGCCTCGTTCCCTTAATTGGCGTAAAGCAAGCGAAGCGTGGGGCATTTGCAACGACAATGCCGTGGCGATGTGGGAGACTGTGCCTCCACCATCAAGTAACCAATTCAACACCCGTCGTTGATAGTTGCTACGAATGCGCCCTTTTGACACCAAGAGTCACCTTCTCTCGGTGGTCCACGGCCACTTAGATAAATCTTTCACTTGAACTTACTACTTAGTTACATAAAGTTATACATTTCCAGTGGAGATGTGACTTTTTACTTACATTGACATTCGGCGATGTTGAAAATACACCACAAAATGGTCAGCAATGGTAACCAACTGTCCTGATTCGGAGCAATGGTTATATGAGCGGCCTCGTTCATCTGTAGCAGTGGCACTCACCCTTAGCGGGAAAGTGCCTCATGACAGGAGGAAAAACGCATGAAAACCACACGAATCAGAGAGAAAATCAAGAAATTCTTAGGCGACCGACCCCGTAATACGGCCGAGATCCTTGAACACATCAACAGCACCATGCGACATGGAACGACAAGCCAACAGCTCGGTAACGTGTTGTCCAAGGACAAGGACATCGTGAAGGTCGGCTACATCAAGCGCTCCGGGATCCTATCAGGCGGCTATGATATCTGCGAATGGGCCACTCGAAACTGGGTTTCCACCAACTGCCCTGGTTGGGAAGAAGGAACTCCAATTATCATCGACAATGAAGGAAACGTCACAACCGGCGCTTCTTCGAACAACCGTCTTTGATTCCATTCATTCATCTTGACGCCATCAGCCGATGAGGTTGGTACGATCGCTCATGCAGTTCGTACGATAGACTTCAAATGAGGCGGGCTTGTCGCCGTGCCATGGAAGGCTTAGACGCAACAGAAACTTACACCGTTCGAGACATCAATTTAGCCGATGAAGGTGCTCTTCGAGTTGACTGGGCTCGTGCACGAATGCCCGTGCTCGCTAAACTCAAAGAAGAAGCAGAACGCACAAAACCACTCGCAGGCATGCGTGTGGCAGGTTGCCTTCACGTCACCAAGGAAACCGCTGTTCTCATCGAAGCGATTCGAGCCGCAGGCGCCGAAATCTCCTGGTCGGGCTGCAACCCACTTTCTACACAAGACAGCGTTGCTGCCTACCT
>DUIP01000220.1 GCA_013330285.1 Candidatus Poseidoniaceae archaeon | reverse complement strand
CGAAGACTCTGTTCTTCTGCGATGTACTTCGGTCTGTAAATTGGTGTACCTTTGCCGTTTCGCATGATGCTGCGTTCATCAACGATTTGTGCGCCAATGCCTGCAACACGCGCCCAACCAAAGAACGTGGTGTAGTATGTGGGATCGGTCAGTCCAATGTGATGCAAGAGTGCACCACTCGCGATGTCGACATTGGCGTTTGGATTGCTGATTTTTGGATTTTCTGCAAGGACCCGTGGTGCCACTTCGCGCAAGGTCGTGATGATTTTGAAATTCTCATCATCAGGGCAGAGTTCTTCGCCCAATGCAAATTGAACGGTTGCTCGAGGGTCTTCTGTCCGCAATACAGCGTGTCCAAATCCGAACACAGGTCGCTTTGCGGCGAGTTCTGCTCGGACGAAGCGTTCAACTTCTTCTGGGTCACTTGTGCCAACCCGCAACACAAATTCGAGGCAGGATTGGTTTGCCCGTCCATGCAGCGGGCCAGACAGTGCGTTCATTGCACCTGCCATTGAAGAGTAGACAGTGGCGTGGCCCGAGGCAATGGCCTTGCCAGAGAATGTGGAAAGATTGCCACCACCGTGGTCCATGTGGAGAACAAGATAGGTGGCAATAACCCTGGTCATTTTTTGCTTGTCAACACCGGTGAGGTCGAGGGTGTTCACGAACCGATCCACCAGGGAGGCATTGGGGTCATCTGCAGGGATGTTTTCACTTCGTCCGTCACGAATTCTGAAGATGAGCCCCATCAGACGCGGCATTCGGGCAACGAGATTCATTGCATCATCTCGCCAGTTATTTGTTGTTTCAAACATGCCAAGAGTGTGAATACCAATGCTTAACCAATCCATTGGGTGACCGTCTTTAGGAAGTGACTTGAGCACAGATTCCAAATCACCAGGGATGGTTGCTCGAGCAGATAACTCGGCACGAATCTCCTTGGATTGTTCTGCATTGGGCAGTTCTTTGTTGAACAAGAGGTAAATGATGTCTTCTGGTGCGAACGACGCCAGTTCTGAAATCGGATAGCCACAGTAGTGGACGCCCTCAGTTGGTGTGACGAACGAGGTTCGGCATGTGCCGACAGGTACGCCACGCAACCCAGTGTTGAGGTGGTCGGTGGTGACCTGAAGTAAGACCTCTTTATCGCTCATACCTCGCTCACTGTGTCCATCCACCAAGGCCCATCGTATAAAGTCGGTTGCTTTGCATGGCAACGTATTGCGTTTAGGTGTGCTTCAGGATACCTAATTACAAATGGAAGTTGTTCATTTTCTTCGATTCCAAGGTGGCCATGTTCGGAAGCCCTTGGATGATTCGCGATCAGCAAACACTTGAATTCGAATTGTTTCACCTTCGACAAGAATGGCATCTTCAGCAGTTAAACCTGGACAGGTTGCCTTAACTTCATTCCATGCGCGCTCGGTTGCCAAATTTTCAGACCACCATGGAAACGCTGCACATTGTTGTGGACGGACTTCGTAAATGGAGCAGCGCTTCTCACCATCAAGGAAGATACAAACATCATCGCTTGCTCTACTTTTCAGAATATACCGTCCATCGAGGGTTTGTCTACAATCGCGTTCCAGCCACTCTTCGACCGGTAACTCATGATGCGCTGCAATACGTTCAGCATCATTTGTTGAAAGGTAGACAATACCCCCGGGTTCATCACAACAACGGCCACACTGCGGTTGGCATGAGAAGGGCACACCTGCCATCCACCAGGCGGCCTTCATTCTTCTTCACCCAACGGTGTGATCGTTGCAGGTGAGATGGTGGAGAGGGTGATTTTCCTTACCGGTTCATCTTCAAGCAAATCCATCATGTCAATATTGGCCGCATCGACATCCCATTCACCTTCCGGGACATAACTGTCGAGAGCCTCTTGTGGGTCGGCAACAGGCTTCTTTTTGCGCCTACCAACCGTCCTTCGCTTCTTTTCCACATCTTCTTCAAACGGTGGTAAAGGCTCTCTTTCAGGATCTATTTCGACAAGTTCTTCCTCCAATCGTCGTAAATCGTCTGCAATCTGAATCAGTTCCTCAATTGAGGCTTCAGATGTCTGTTCTGCTAATTGAATCATTTTTTGTTCAAGTTGTCCTAGACGAACACCTTGCTCTGTGAATTCGGATTCAAAGGCACCAATTTTGGCATCAATTGATTCATCCAAGTCAGTCAATATGTCTGCAGCAGTACTGTAATCTCGTTCTTCGATCCGCCCGGTACGTGCTACGAGGTGCTCTTCCCGTTCGTGAAGCGCAAGGACCGATGGAAGGCTAGGATCAATATCCTCAAGCGCAGTACGCATGTAAGCAGTGTGACGGGATTCAGCGTTACGCGCCATGGCCTCTGTATCAAATTGTGGCGGCTCATAGTCGTCCTCACCAATGGTTGGAAGCGTAGAGTGAAGCTCAATACCGCCAATTTTGTGGTCGCTGTAAACAACGTCAGATGCTTCTGCGATCAATCGAGTTGCAATGTCAGATACTTGCTCTCGTTCAACCGCGGGCCTAGGCCGTTGTGATTTGATGAGTTCACCAGACAGCACGGATGCTACATCGTCACCATCGAGGAGTTCTTGCCCGGATTCAATGGCCAACGCAACCATATCGAAATTCGCTTTTGTGGCCCTCCACGAGGCTTCATTGTGGAGCACGATGCTGGCTAACTGTCCATCGTCAAGCATGAGGCTTCGTTGCAAAGCTAATTTTCGTGCAAACAGGACGAGGCTTGTTGGCTTTGGTGAAAATAGGTTGACGCTTGCTGCATTTTTGATCAGGTCCCAAAGCCTTGAGGCAGGCCATCGATGTGGTTCAATCATGCTCGTGAGTACGACGTGGACACCCATGTTCAAAGCATAATCAACCATCATGCCAAGCATGCTTGCAACCTCTGGCTGATCAGCCACCATATGGACATCATCCACGGCGAAGAGTCGTGCATGAGCCAACGCCTCTTGCCAACCTTCAGGCAATCGTTCAAGGGACACGAGATCGGCTGCACCGAGCAAGAATACGCCCCCCTCCTGCCGCCTCAATACGCCTTGTGCAAGGGCGTGGAGGAGGTGAGATCTGCCACTTTCACTGGGTCCGATGATGACAAGAGGGTTCAATGCGGACCCTGGTGAGTCGACGATGGCTTCAGCCGCTTGTGTCGCTCGTAGATTTTCTTCAGTAGCGAACCA
>DUIP01000107.1 GCA_013330285.1 Candidatus Poseidoniaceae archaeon | reverse complement strand
GCAGACGAAGACGTCATTATCCTCGGTTGGCTGCACTACTTGGCGTTTGACATGTTTGTTGGACGGTTTATCTGGTTGCGCATGGTTGCGATGAAGCGGCCGATGTACGTCTCGACCCCAGTGCTCATTCTTTGCATGATGATGGCGCCGCTTGGATGTGCGGTTGGTGTTGCTGCAACTTGGGGTGAAGGTGGACGAGTGGACACCATTGCTTCCAGTTCACTGGAAACTTTGGAATAAAGTGAGGGATGGTTCAAGACCTTCGCCTCGATGGACCTACATGGTCACAAGGAAGGATGGTCTTGCTGTTGACCACATTCCATTTCCAATGCCTGAAGGCCGTTGGATCTTGAGGCAGAACTGGAAAAAACTCACGTTCCTTCACTGGGAAGTTGATCCAGACATCCTCCGCCGTCATCTTCCAGAGGGGCTGGAAATTGATTTGCATGAAGGGAAGGCCTACATTGGGTGCATCCCATTTGTCATGGAAAATGTACGGCCTCATCCTTTGCCAGCAGTCCCTGGCGTCTCGACCTTTGGCGAATTCAATATCAGGACATACGTGACAAAAAATGGGGTTCCTGGTGTCTTTTTCCTGACCTTAGATGCGAAGAGCCGAGTCACATGTTTCTATGCCAAGTGGAAGTATGGACTTGCATACCGCTATGCAAAAGCGTTTGTCAAAGGCACATTGGATGATGGATACACCTGGTCCTCCAGGCGTTCAAAAGGCGGCGTTGGCCTTACAGGTTCTGCGAAGAAGTGTTCTGAATTACGGCAGGCAGAGGAAGGTACCCTCGAATACTTCCTGTTCGAAAGATACAGTTTGTACACCATTCACAAAGGCCGACTGCATCACGGATACACGCACCATAGCAAGTGGTGGTATGCAGATGCTGAGGCCGAAGTTAAGCAAAATACCTTAGTTGAGAGCTACAACCTTGGCATCCAAGATGCTACCAAGCCCGAACTGATGCACATGTCAGAAGGTGTTGAAGTTGTGACCTGGCACTTGCTCCCTATGGCGGGTGGAATGAATGAGTGAGCCTGACGTTCTCTTGATGGATGGCGATTGTGGTTTGTGCACGCGCTCTGCAGTGTTCCTCCATCCGCGTTTACGAGATCCTCAAAGCATGAGATTTATCGCTATAGAAAGTGATGAAGGCCGCTCTATCATCTCGGATTTCCCACAAAAATTACGAGATGCGGATACGGTCTATCTCGTACGCAACGGCCAGCCATACATGCGTTCATCAGCAGCTATTCGATGCTTGCTCTATCTCAAGTGGCACTATCGAATTCTCTATCCGTTTGCTTGGATCGTACCTCTCCCGCTTCGGAATCTGGTCTACAGAATTGTTGCGAAGTATCGATTGAAATTCTTCTCGCAACCTGAAGTCTGCATCTTCCCAACACTGACTCCGTAGTTTTCTCCCTAAGAACCTAAGAGCCTTGGTCTATGAGGAGCCGACGATGAGCCACACATGGGTAATTGATTCGAATTGCTTCATTCACCTTGGTTCCTATGCTGCGGACCGATTTCTCAAAGACATTAAGGCCATGACGCATGCATCAAAGCATACGTTCTATGTCACTCCTGGCGTTCATGGCGAGGTTCGAACGGTACGATTTCAACGCTGGAAAAAGAAACCCCTCCTTCTGGATGCTCTTGAAGACATCCTCACCACGGTACCTATTGATGACGCTCAAATCAGAGGCTTGGCACAACTGATTGGCGAGAAAGCATCACCCCAAGATGTTGACTTGTCGCTTATGGTGCTTGCATCAAAATTAACCCGCGAAGGCAAAACAGTGGTGTTGGTGACCGATGATTTCAAGATGACAACGACGAGCGAAAAGGCCAATCTTGGCTACACAACATGCCCACCTTCAACCTTCATGCAACGGCTCGCTGAACTCTCATCAGTCAAGTCGAAATCTGCTTTCAACAGTCTTTCTCGCCGTATTAGGGCGGCTGAAATGAGGTATGCCATCAGCCGAGTCAATGAATACGACATTCAAGCAAAACTGACATGGATGGTTGATTCGCTGATCAGCAGTCCAAAAGCACAACCTGCACCCGCCAAGAAAGCAGAAACTTCACCAGTTGAAGACGTCCTCTCCACTGCCTTACGACGAACCCTGAACGGTGAGCAGATCAAGGCTAAACACATGAAATCACTTGGTGCATTACCTGAGATATGTGCTCCAATGTCTGGATTGGATCAACACCTCGCTAACCTGTCAACTACGACCTACTCAAACGATGTTGAAGGCGCTTATCGAATGACGATGCTCGCCTATAGTGAGGCTTTGGAAGCGGTTGGTTTGGGTCTTGCACCGCTTGGGGAAAAGGATGCAGAATTGGCTAACACTGCTATTGCTGGCTTTGTTCAACGTACGGAAACTGCGCTTGGATTGATGTCGAAAATGTTGGGTGAACGGGTTGCAGCCCGCCTCCACCTCTCTCGTGCCCTTCAAGCAGCGACCCTCATCGATGACGAGTTCGCAGAGATGCACGGTATGCATCAACTCGGTTTGCTTGCCACAAGTTCAGACGATTGGGCCAGAGCTGCCAGCTTGTTTGAGACTGCAGATCGACAAGCCCAATCCACTGGAAGCAACAGACTTCGATACCTTGTCCTCTCGGGGGTCACTCGACATCTGAACCAAGATTTTGAGGTCGCAAAACACCACATTACGACCGCTCATGAATATGTGATTGAAGACAAGTCTGCTGCAGCCCTTTCGTTGAAGGCCATAGGGACTTCATTGCTTTCGATTGACCAACCAGGCCTTGCTCTTGAACTTCTTGACGAAGGGATGGAGTGTGCCCTCGAATCGGGCAATGAGGCGGAAATTGAATCCCTAGCAGAGCTTATGGTGATGGCTCACGCTGCAATGACCAAGATCGATGCACTGCACCATGAAGGACTGCGAGACCTGCTCGACGGCTTGAACGCGATGGCTGCTGAGACAGAACAAGCATTCACGGAGAAAATTGAGGCTATCGATGAACTTGCAAGTTTACAGAACAAACCATTGGAAGAAACCTGGAACGATTGGCAAAGCAGTGAACGGTTGATTCCTTCAGGCGAATCTATGCGAGTCGTTCGCTCAGAAATTGATGAACATGGACACACCCTCATCATCGTGCATCATGGGGAATTGGGCGCCCTTGGTCTTTGGTTGCCAGAAGGGCGTCTACCAGTGAGCCCCGGTCACGTGCTTTCACTCGGGGCCACGAGGGTCAAGGTTGCACAGCCAACGGTCGAACTTCAGGACGCGCATAGCATCCGTGGGCTTGTCGCCATAGAAGACCCAACGGCTTTGGACTTCATCGTGCCTACAGATGAAATGACTGGAGAAGATTAAGCTCAAAATCCTATGATGTCAATCAGGTACCTGATTGCAACAACCACGATCAGCACAAGGAAAATTTGCATGATGCGTGGTTCTGTAAGGTGTTTCATTCCAAATTTCGCACCACTTCGTGCACCAATAAACGTGAGTGCTGCTAAGCCTGTGATGAAAGGAAGATCACTTGCAAGACGTTCCATTGATTCGGTTGGCAAGAACAGAATGTGGGTGAGAATGGATACTGGAATGACAGCCATCATGAAGTGGAGGCTGCTTCCTATGGCCTTCCTTGGAGCCAATTTTCCAAAGGTTCGCAGAATCGGCACATAAATCACCCCGGCTCCAATCGCCAACACGCTGGACAACAATCCTCCAATAGCCGAACCGACCCGTAATTGTGGTATTTCTACGATAGTGTCTTCTGGTTCGACTTCCTCAGTGCCGTTTGTGCTCTCAGTGCTCATTTTTGAGATTGTTTTTCGAATCGCCCACACGATCATGAACAAACTCAAAATCTTGAACACAAGATCGAGATTGTCTCCAATCAGGCTCACAATAACGACGCCAATCAGCGCCCCGGGTATGGCTCCAGCAAGTCCAATCTTCACAATGGCATCATCAACATGACCTTCACGACGATGAGCCAATCCACTGCCGTAACTGACAACCGCTGTCAATGTCAACGAGGCCGCAATAATTCGACCATCAATAGCCCAACCCGCTCCATAATGAAGCAGTGGGACAAACAGCATCCCGCCGCCCATTCCAACGGGTGCAAAAGCAAAGGCAATGAGGAAGACGCCGAGGCTAATTCCAACCATTGCTTCAATCGACATGCAGGCTCACAACGACCATGCCATGTCGTTTTGCTTCAAGATGTTGACCCATACAAGGCCCAACCACATCATTGATAGGTTGGGGCTGCGTCCTTGAGGTATGGTTCTGATTCTTTTCCTCGGGTTTTTCGGCGCACTCCTCAGCGCAGTGGGGCTCCTGTACATTTGGAGCACATGGAATCGGTTCATCAATTTGGAAGAAAATGTAGAGAATGCATGGCAGGACTACGAAAGTGATGTCAAAATGAAATATGAAATGCTCCCAAGCCTTCACAACATTGTTTCTGGTCTGGCGAAGCACGAGATTGAGTTCTTTGAACAACTCTTCCTCGCTCGTCAAGCGGCTTCCGGTGCTTTGATCGCAAAGAACATCTCCGACTTCAATCAAGCTCAAAACGCTCTTGCTCAGATGACGCCTCGCTTCAATGCTCTATCTGAGGCTTATCCAGAAATAAAGGCCGATGCGGCATTTCTTGATCTCTCACACAAGTTAGTACGTCTTGAAGAAAGGCTTGCCGATCGTCGAGAGTTTTACAATTCAGAAGCAACAACTTGGAATAAAGCCATTCAGATGATTCCTGCAAACATCGTGGCCGTGCTAAAAGGTTCCAAGCGACGTGATCTCATCGATGTCCCTGACTACTACCATCAGAATTACGTCATCGAGTTCTGAATGGTAGGTCGATCAATCGGATTGGTGTTTGAATGTTCTTAGTCTTCGGTTCAACTCCCTTGGCGGTACGTTTGAGTCGGTGGTGCGCTCAACGCCAACGTTGCGTCCTTGTTGGCCTCGCATCGACACTTCCGGACACTGAGCCAATCGAAGGATGTGAAATTATAGCTCTGCCAGCAGCTATGCCGCTTGCCTCATTACCGCTTGAAGATCACAAACCGACTGCAATTTTACTCATTGACCCGAATGCTTTGGAAGGTAAAGCACCAATCGAATCCATTCGAAATCACTGGAGAGACGTTCCAATTTTGACCACATTGCCATTGGAGGGTGATGGCGTTGACCTCATCAGCGTCGATGATGTCTCATATTCTGCTATGCAAGACCGTATCCGTTCATGGGAGCGAAAAGACGGTGCTGCGGTGTTACATCATTACCTCTCTTCAGTTCCTGAAGGCGCCAACATTGCCATTTTTTGCCACGACAACCCCGATCCTGATGCCCTTGGTGCTGGGCTGGCCATGTACGAACTGTGCCATTCGATGGGGCTCGTGCCTCACCTCTATCACGGCGGATTGATCGAACACCAACAAAACCGAGCCATGGTCAATGTCTTGGAAGTGCCTTGCCGACGGCTCATCCTTGAATGGGAAGTCGCTGATGTCCTGAGGGATGCTGCTGTGGTGATGACTGTTGACTTCCATCGACCGGGAGCAAATAATATTCTGCCAGATGATTGCGTGCCTCATATCGTGATTGACCACCACGCATCGGAAGGTGTGGCAGCTGATCTCTCCATGGTTCATCCCGAGTTCTCCGCAACGTCTTCACTTGTCGCCAGCCTCCTCATGCAACTTGAGTTCGAAATGACGCCCCGTGTGGCTACTGCCTTGGCGTTTGGCATTCGAACTGATACCCTTGGATTTACCAGGAACTTCAATCCGGTTGACATTCGGGCACTTTCATGGTTGAATGCCTGGGTCGATTCAGATATGATGCGCTCTATAGAGGAGCCGCCACGCTCAATTGAAACATTGGATGCCTTTTCTGAAGCCCTGAAAGAACGCAAACAGTATGGCTCCACGGTGCTTGCACCACTTTCAGCGCTACCGAACCGTGATGCGTTGGCACAAATCGCTGACTTCCTGCTTCCTACCGAAGGCGTCCAATCCGTGGTTGTCTATGGAGTTCGTAGGAATAAGGTGATTTTATCAGCGCGCACAACCAATCCGGATCTTCACCTCGGCAAGTTGCTCTCGGAGCATTGGAAACAAGGTCAAGCAGGTGGTCACAAGGCATTAGCAGGTGGTCAAATCCTGTTTGAATCACTGCTCGATGAGGTGCCAAGCCAACCAGATGAGGCAAATCAGGCGGCCCTCATTGCGATGACCAAAGAATTGGAATTGCTGTTTTCGCCGGAGGTCAATCCAAATGAATGACTCTCCAATGTTCGATCGCTCAGAGCGGGTTCGAGTGCTCGGCACGGCACACGTGTCCAGCACGAGTGTCGCAGCGGTAAAGGAGCAGATTGAGGCGTTTAAGCCAGATATTGTCGCTGTTGAATTGTGCGCCAGCCGGCACAGCGCTTTGACTTCCAATCGCCGTCTCGACAAAGAAGGCCTGCTCAAGGTGGTGAAAGAAGGCAAAGCCCCTCTGGTCATGCTTCAGTCCCTTCTGGCAGCAGAACAACGAAAGATGGGTCTTGATGAAGGTGAACAACCAGGTGCAGAGTTGCTTGCCGCAGTTCAAACTGCTGAAGAAGCGAACCTTGAGGTGGCGTTGATCGATCGTGATATCCAAACCACGCTTCGAAGGGCTTGGAAGCGGATGAAATTCTTTGAGAAAATCAAAATCCTCTGGTCGCTTTTAGGAGAGGAAGAAGACGAAGAGGCTCCCGAAGTTTCTCAATTGCTTGAGGATCAAGACCTCTTGACTTCCCTCATGGAAGAGTTGAGAACCTTTTCACCAGGCGCTGGCTCAGTGCTCATCGATGAGCGTGATGCCTATCTTGCAGGGAAAATTTCGGCTCTTGAACAGAACAGTGACAAGCGAATTCTTGCCGTCGTTGGCGCCGGTCATCTGAAGGGCATTGAGGCACATTTGAATCAATCAACTCAACCAGATTCCGCACAACTTGAGGAATTGGAGGTGCTGCCAAAGCGAGGCAGGTTTGCCAAATCTATACCTTGGTTAATCCCCCTCTTCGTCATGGGCTTAATTGCCTATTTTGTGTCTCAAGGCGACGCGGTCGACCTGGTCGAATTGTTCACCGTCTGGACCGCAGCAAATGCGGTGTTTGCAGCCTTGGGGTGCATTCTTGCACGTGGCCACCCGCTCGCCATTTTAACAGCTGCATTGGCATCTCCAATTACTTCGTTAAATCCTACCTTGGCCGCAGGTTGGTTTGCAGGCTATGTGCAATTGAAACTTCGAGAACCAACGGCTGAGGATTTGCAGAATTTCCTGAAAATGGATAGCTTGGGCATGTTTTGGTCGAACCGTGCAGGGCGTGTCCTCATGGTGACCGCATTGACCAACCTGGGAAGCATGGCCGGTGCTTGGGTTGCCGCAGCAGGCTTGCTGGGTGGATTGGGCAACTAAGCGAGGGCGTCAAGGACGTTGAGCATATCGATATGTTCTGCAACATCGTGGACTCGCAGAAGATCAATGCCTTCATAGTGCGCCAATGCAGCTACTGCAAGTGTTCCTGCTAACCGCTCGCTTGGATCCTTCCGTCCAGTCAATTGGCCGATCATTGATTTTCTCGAAACACCCCACAGCAGGGCAAATCCCTCCAAGCCTCGCATGGTTTGATGGTGTTGCAATAATTCGATATTATTCTCAAGGGTTTTTCCAAAACCAATGCCGGGGTCGAGCACGATCAATTCTGAAGGATGGCCTGCTGATCTAAGGGCTCGCGCCGTTTCAAGTAATTGTTCACTTACTTCCTGTGCACAATTCGAATAGTTTGGTTTTTCTTGCATGGTGCCCGGGGTACCCTGCATGTGCATGATGCACACACCACATTGCGCCTCAAGAACAAGATCAACCATCGCTGGGTCTCGAAGGCCAGACACATCATTGACAAGGTCAACGCCTGCTTCGATGGCCGCTCTTGCCACACTTGGCCTTCGAGTATCAATCGAAATGAGGCCATCTGGATTCGCCTTTCTCAATCCTTGAATCACTGGTAGGACTCGCCTTATTTCTTCTTCAGGATCGACAGGATCTGCACCGGGGCGCGTGGATTCACCGCCGATATCAATCCAAGTGGCACCATGCTCCCACATTTGCAAACCAGTTGTGATCGCATGCTCCGTGCTGTTGATTCGACTTGCTTCATGAAATGAATCAGGTGTGATATTGAGCACACCCATGACGTGGTATCCAGAACCTTCCCTTCTGGATATTCCCGCCATTATCTGCTCACGGCGTTCCTGAGTGGGTCCGAAGGTTGCCTCCATGGAGTGCCGACGGTGGCAGAATTGATAAGTTGTGACTTTGAAGTCGACCTATGTCGCAGGGGGGCGTTGGTGATTCGAATCTATCCATGCCTGAACACGATGAGTATGTCGCTGGTGTTGGCGATGAACAAGGCTTGAGGCTCGCTGAGCGACTCATGTCCCGTTTTTCAGTGACAAACAGTGAAGAAATTTTCGAACTGATCAATAAGAAAGCCTACAATGGCGGGATTCTGATTATGCTGATTGTGCTCTGTTGGTGGGTGCTCATCACAGAAGGTGGCGATGATGTGGAATTGGCAACATCCTTCTTGTTCAATCTTAACTACCTCAATGTCGCAATCACTGTTGGTTTATTTGGTCTTATTTCATCAGGATTAACTTCGATTGCAAAGGAAAAAGGACAACTCGTCAACTCCCTCGTCTCCGGTGCCATGCTCATTGTTTGTGGATTCTTCATCATTGAGCCACTCTTCTATGGCCTCACCGGTGATGAAATCAATGCACAAGTTGGGCTTTGGAGATCAAGCCGTCTGCTTGGATTGTTCTTTGGTGTCACTTTTTGTGCTAAATTCCTCGTCGATGCATGGCATTTGTATTGGGTCAAGACGTTCTTGGAGACGAGAGGTCTAATCATTACGAGCAAAGATGACTCTGAACAAGGCACGATTGTTGATGGCGACGTTGTTGAGTGACGACGGTCGCTTTGATGAACGATGAATTGGTGGGTGCACTCATGCCAGGTGAACGACTCGATGTGTTGCGCCTCGGTTATCGCCTTGGCCGTGACCCCCGCATCACGACACATCTGGCGCTGGTGAGTCGGGCTTTAGGTGCAGATCGATTTTTACTTGCAGGGGATGAAGATCCAAAGATGTTTGAAAATTTGGAATCCGTTGCGGACAGGTTTGGCAAGGGGATGACCTGCGAACATGTTCATGGTCCAATGGGTTGGCTGCGGCGCTTTGTGGAAGAAGATGCAGGCGATGGGGAGCCAGGTGTAGCTGTCCATCTCACCATGTATGGTGAGCCATTTCGACAAGCCATCCCTCGGATTCGCAGGGACCGTCCTATGGTGGTCATCGTCGGTGGAGCAAAAGTTCCCGGTGATGTCTACAAGTACAGCCAGTACAATCTGTCGGTGGGCAATCAGCCCCATTCTGAAGTCGCAGCTTTGGCGCTTTTTTTGGACGCATGGCATGGGGAATCAGGCAGCGAAAGGTCGTTCGACGACGCTCGTTTAATCATTCAGCCGACGGCCAGTGGCAAGCGTGTGTTGGATTTGGATCGTGAAGAGGAGTAAGCACTCCCTCACTTGACTTGAGTCATTCGTTTTCAAGCCAATTCAATCCGAGTTTTGATGGTCTCTGGTCATTCAGTTTCAAACCCAATCATTATGGGTGTCCGTTTTCGACCAAAACTGATGTCGGAAGTCGATTTTGGTTCTGGCTCATTCAGTCCCGGCCAAAATCGTCGTGGTGTTACTCAAGCACCTACGTTTCTTGACGCAGCAGATCACTTGACGGGTGGTCAGGCGTTGCCAGAAGGAGCCAGTGGAGATGGTGTGCTCCTTACCGCCGATGGTGGCCGATACACAGGGACTCTGTTTGGCGCAATCGGTCATGGCGAGGGTGAGTTGGTGTTCACCACTGGCATGATGGGGTATCAAGAATCATTGACGGATCCATCATTTGCAGGTCAAGTGCTCACCTTTACTTACCCACTGATTGGAAATTACGGTGTTCACAGCGGTGCTTCCGAATCTAAATCCGTATGGCCTCGTGGTGTTGTTGTTCGTCATGCAATGAGTCAACCAGATCATCGTTTCTCGGTCGGTACTGTCGATGAACTGCTCCGTTCCCATGGCGTACCTGGCATCGAAAATATCGATACCCGCGCCATCACACGTAGGGTCCGTGAACTCGGGACAGTGCTGTGCGTGTTTGGTCCAGTCGAGGATGAAGACCTACTGAAAACCAAATTGGCATCGCTGACTTCACCTGAACTTGAAGACCTCGTTGATGAAGTTTCAATTGACACAGCGGTCGTCCTCAACCCGGGTGCTTTGGATGATCTTGATCGTCCTCTGCCGCGACTTGGAGCTCTGGATTGCGGCATCAAATACAACATTCTACGCAACCTGTGTGAACATTTCGAAGTCGTTTGGTGCCCTCCTGAAACCCCATTTTCAGTGCTTCAAGACGAGTATCAAATTGATGCTCTGTTCTGTTCCAATGGTCCTGGTGACCCCGCTCATCCAGGAAAGGCCACATTGGCAAGGGCAACGCTAGCTGAGGCCGTTCAACACCGTATGCCCGTCATGGGTATTTGTCTTGGCCATCAGCTCATGGGTCTTGCTTCCGGCCTTCAAACCTACAAGATGCGATATGGGCATCGTGGTGCGAACCAACCAGTTGTTGACCTTGTGACAGGTTCAGTCTCAATCACAAGTCAAAATCATGGTTTTGCTGTGGCCGACCCTGATGCAGGTATGCTCGCAGCACACCCTTCTGGCGCTTGCTCTGCTCCCGGAGAAAACATGCATGGTGCTGAGGTGAAGGTTCGATACGTCAATGCCAACGATCGCAC
>DUIP01000060.1:838-3236 GCA_013330285.1 Candidatus Poseidoniaceae archaeon | reverse complement strand
GGAATTTTGATGGCGATTATGGCAAACAATCGACGCCATGCTACATTGACCCTCGATGGCGTCAAAATGGAAGACGATTACACGCTCTTCCTGATCCAGAACAGCCAAACTGGGGGCTCCATGCTTCCTTTAGCGCCGGGTGCATCTCTTGATGACGGGCTGATGGACATTGGAATCCTTAAGAAAATGACCCGACGAGATGTGCTCAAGGCCTTTGGGATGCTGAAGAAAGAGGGGCGCCATGTCTTCCATCCCAGAGTAGATTACCACCGATTCAAGAAGCTGTCAATCGAAACTCCAGCACCCGCTGCCATCAATGTTGATGGTGAAAACATCGGTTCGACGCCGATCACAATGGAAGTGCTTCCAAGCGCTGTCGAAATTTGTATTCCGCCATCAGAATGAGAAATCTGAAAACTCTTCAGCGTCATCGAACGTTTCTTTCTCAGCAGGCGCTGGCTCGTAAACAGGAGCTTCTTCTTCAACCGGTTTGGCCGCTGCCCTTCGCTTTCTGACAGCCTTCTTTTTCTTTGGTTGGCTTGGTGGCGGTGAAGAGGTACGGCTTGGTGCGACACTGGAGAAATGTTCCTGTGGTTGTGAAGTGGGTTGGCTCGAAGTCACACTTGTAGGTGCACTGCTCGAGCGTTGTGGGGCATCCCACACCTCGGATTGAACCGAAGAGGGGGCTGATGATTCCATTTCCTTTGCTGCCGAAGTCACCACGACTGAGGAGCCACCACTTGAGGAGCCAATCGGAGTTGAGTCACTATCATCAGAAAGGATGCTGTCCATATCGAAACCGGAAAGCCCAGATTCCTTGGAGGATTTTGGAGGGGCTTGCTTCTTTTCTCTCTTCATTTCAGAGCGTTGTTCTGCTTTGCGGCTTGTTGGAGAGGACATGCCTGAAGATTTCGCCTTCTTTACGTCCTGCTTGACCTTCTTGATGTTGTCAAGACCAACTTGTCCAAGGAGTGTTTTCATGGTGTCTCGAGCACCTTTCATCACGAACATTTTCGACAGGATGAATGAGGCCACTGCGCCACCAATACCGACAATGAAGAACATCAGGACAAAGCCGGTTCGGCCAAGAATTGGTACATCACCATGGACCCATTCATCATCAGATTCGCCGTTTGAGGAAACGGTGGCTCCATCGAGATGAATCGTCGTGACCATAACGAACAATTGTTCTCGGTTTTGATTACCGATCAAGACCGTGCAGTCATCGCTTACTGTCTGACTTGAATGATAGCCGTAAGCGTTGCTGGCGTTGCTGGCTACGAGGTAGCCCTCAACGCTGACTGGTTGGTGCCATTCTCCGAGTGAGAGCATACCGTCTTGGATTGATTCTGTTGTTGGGATCAAACCAAGGATGTACCACCGTGTATCCTCATCTGAATTGATTTCATCAAGATCAACAGTTCCTGCACCTGTTTGTGGATTCAATGGGTCGTTCCAGTCCTTGAGGTCGACGCGGGCACCTTCGCCTTCGAGGGTTTGGGATGCTTGAGAAAAGGACATGGATTGAATGGCAACGCTCGTGGTCACTGCTGCGCCAATCCCCTTGACTGCATCTGTGTGGGACGCATAGAGTTGGCTGGCGGCGAGGTAGCCAGTAAATTTGACTGGCAAGCTCTTGTCAGTCCCCATTTCTGATTCACCAGGTGAACAGCCAACTGCCTCAAGGTCCTCGAGACGTTCTTCAGATGGGCCAAGATTGCTCGTGATGCTTGTTGCCGCACGATCAAAATCAACCTCAACACCACCATTGTCTGCGCCCCATGAAGCGTTTGTGGGGCCAAAGCAACCAGCAAGCAGCATCAATCCCAACAGGGCTACGGCGAAAGCACCTCGGCGCATATTTGCACGAGGGGTGCTTTAGTTTGAGAACTCTTCCATCAAGATGAGGTGAATTCACACGCTGTTTGACTCAAAAATGGCGCAGAGAGAGGGATTCGAACCCCCGTGTCTAGGAGACAGTGGATTTCAAGTCCACCGCAATACCGGGCTATGCGATCTCTGCAACAAGCCGTGGGGGGCACCACCCCATCATACTGTTTTCGGCTGTCAGGCTTCGAAAAAATCACTCATCGAGTTCTCTTCGAGGGCCCACTGCGACAGCAGCCAAACCGAGTGCGGTCATTGCCACACCAAACGTAAGACCCGGCATGCCTTCACTCTCACTCGGAGGATTTAGAGCGTCAACAGCGGCCTCAACATCCATCAGGAAATCTTCGACTTGCCAAGAATCGCCTGTCCACGCCACCTTTGGTGACATGCCTTCGAGAATATAGGTGATTGTTGAATGGCCAACTGAGTAGTCAATGACGGTATCTGCTGAGGCGACGCAAGAAAGGCGATCTCCTTCTGCCCACTCATAGCCTTCATCGCACATGCA
>DUIP01000060.1:0-414 GCA_013330285.1 Candidatus Poseidoniaceae archaeon | reverse complement strand
GGGGGCGGAATCTCTGAGAGGTTTGTTGAGTTTGGAGCCCAAGCGATATAGGTTGGTTCAACAAGACTGTCCATCCCAACTTGAGACGATTCCCAGGCTGATGAGGTGGCGTTCCATGTGGAAAGACTCCACCACCAAGAGGAGTCACTCGGCGCTGCTAGGTCATCAATGGATTCCATGTAATGGCCGTATTGGCTTGCTGGCATGCTGGTGTTCATTTCGGCTCCAGCAAAAGCGCCCATAGACAAATGCCAACCCGTCATTTGTTCAATGGTGTGATTGGCGGTTGAGTTGTCTGGGAACAACACTTGCATCATTGGCGAATCTGGATGAGGCTCGGACAACACTGAGGTGTTGGGATTTGATGCTGCCCAAACCAACTGGGCATGGTCAAGGGCGTTGATTGAATCAATA
>DUIP01000170.1 GCA_013330285.1 Candidatus Poseidoniaceae archaeon | reverse complement strand
AATTCCTGAATGGAACATCACCGGGTTCGTACGCAGCTCCCTACTTTGATGACATCTCAGGTTGGGTTTTCTTACTGATTACAGGAGTCATGATGTGGCTGTCTTTCCCAGCTCCTGGTGACAGACCAGAACCCCCCGTTGTAGAAGAAGAGGAGTGAACGCCATGGGCGAGGCGTGGTCCTGGATTCGGGAAGCCTTCCTCGCCGGTGGACTGATTGCGGTCCTCATTTCCGTTCTTGTGTTGATGACAGGTTCATGGCCACCGATGGTGGTCATTGAATCGAACTCGATGCAACATGACGAAAATGGAGAAGTGGGTTCCATTGATGCGGGAGATCTGGTATTGGTCATGACACCCGATCGAAAAGACATCATTACTTTCGTAGAAGGTACTGAATCAGGTGGAGATTACGAAGGATATGAGAGTCATGGAATGCCTGGTGATGTCATCATCTATCAGAAAAATGGTGGTTCAGATACACCTGTAATCCATCGTGCTCTACTCGAAGTTGTCGAGAACACATCAGGTGGTTGGGATGTACCAGGCACGACACTTCGGAATGTATCATCTATCACTTGGACATTCGACATTCTGTGTGCATACCATGGAGGTTCGTATAATCTCAAAATCGAGGATTGGGACCCGCTACACGCTGGATATCTCACCAAAGGCGACAACAATGATTGCATGATTGACCAACCCGGGGCCAATTCTCAGAGTCAAGGACCAGGGCTTTCAGATGAACATGGTAACGCTGTTCAAACAACCAAGGGAGAATGGGTGATTGGGGTTGCAGGAGCAGAGATTCCATGGGTGGGTTCAATCAAATTGGGCTTATCCGATAATAGCCAATCAGTTCCCGATGCATCTTGGTCTAAGCTAATTATCACGGCAATTGTTTTGCTAGCGATTCCAGCCGTTTGGGAAAGAGTCGTAGATCGTGTCATCAAAACTGCACCTGAGTTTGCTCAAGCTGAAATGGAAGAATCCCAAATTTCACAGTTGTTGAGCGATGATAATCAGCAACAAGCCCATGAAGAGGAATAGACTACTGAACGATGAAATCTTTGACACAGTCATTTCTGTTTTCAATGAGTGTGGATTCCGTGAAAATCGATGGATACCGCCGACAACAACACCCAAGAAGTCCTTCATCAAGTGGCCACCATCAAAGGGGATGATTGGAATCAAGTTGGCCAAACCCAACCCTACATTCCACCAGATGAACCAAAACAGCAGTGTGATGATCGAGATCAATACGGTCGTACCGAGTAAGTTCCCAAGCCATCCATCTGCTTCGATAAATTCCAGTTCCTGTGATCCCATGATTTGCCCCTCAAAATTAATCGGTATTCCAATCAAAACGATTGGCTGAACGGCCACGCCCAAAGCATCGACATACAGTGGTTGATTATTTTCCCAAGCCAAGGGCCCAACCAGTCGATCAATTCCGCTTGAACCGCTAGACATCCCAGAAACGCCCAGAAAAGCATCATCCTTGTCAACACCCAAGGATTCGATTTGTGCATCCGTCATATTTTGCGTTTTGAGATAATCCCATTTGCTGGTCAAAGTAACGCTGATGATACGTTCAGTTCGTAAATCATCATCATTCAGATGGCTGAGAACAGTGAGGTTCACGGTTTCTCCTGCTGAAAACGCATCCAATTGTGTGGTCATTTCTGATGCAGTGGGAACTGGAATATCATCGACATGAGTGATGATTTCCCATGGCTGCAAGCCGGATTCCGCTGCTGCTGAATCCTCAATGATGCCACTTGCATGAACTCCAGGATTGATCACGGAAAGTTGGCTTGCCAACAGGCAAATGAGTAACCATGAAAACAACCCTGCATACATGTTGGTCGCCGGAGCAGCAGCAAACAATCTCGCTCGCTCTCTTCGAGGTGCTTTGGTCAATTCTTCGAATTCAGGCTCGACAAAGGCTCCTGCAGGAAATGGCCCCAGCATGAGTAAGCCTACCGAACGCACACGCATTCCGTGGGCCCTGGCTTGCAGAGCGTGAGCGAATTCATGGATGACCAAGGCCCCAACAAAGGCGATTGCAGGCCACCAAAACGGGATAATTGGATTAATTCCAGGCAATACAATGAGTTGACTGGCTGGAGCATCACTCTTTGGGACACCGTATATGAGAGCTGATGCGAAGGAGAGCAACAAGAAAAGGACGATGAAAATCATGACAAAGAAACAGGTCCACATCGAAACCTCACCGTAAATCCGCCAAAATTTTCTGGGTTTGGCTACCTTTTCGATTGTGCCTTGCCCGCGATTACTCCGTAGCATTAGCAGTCCTCCGAGGACACGCGTTGCATCCCATTTGTCGAGGACTCCACGGCGTTCTAGCTGACTAAGGATAAGCACCCAGAGTCCCAGAGCACCAAATGCCCAATGCCATTGTACTGCAAGAAATGCGCTGACAAAGATCAGGATTAGAGCACGTCGGTCACGTGCCGTACGGGTATCGCTCACACCCTGCCCTCTTGCCCCTTCTTCTTGAATCATCGTGCGAGACCTCAAGTCTGAAGTCTCCTTCGGATAGGCATGGCAGATGTAGGTGACACTCGACGAACACAACGCCGAGTGAACACACTGCTTCGAGATCGAGATGCCATTCGTCGGATGCTCGAGCAGGCAGCTTACGAGAGACTGAGTCGAGATGTAGGGCGCCAAAAAGTTGCGATTGACAAGTTGGAAGCACTGATGTCTGGTGAAGATGTTTAGGAGTGAAAACGTTCCATCCAAGGCGGCAATGGTTTCTTCTCAACTTCGATTTCAACTGTAGGTTCGGTTTCGATTTCGATATCCAATGCGTCTTTAACCAACTTAGACAATCCTGA
>DUIP01000094.1:5328-6451 GCA_013330285.1 Candidatus Poseidoniaceae archaeon | reverse complement strand
AAGCATGCGGGTGAGAATGAACTCGACATCCCCATGTTTTTGCGACCAACATCTGAAACCGCAATGTACACTATGTTTCCACTATGGATTCGCTCTCACAAGGATTTACCATTGAAAGTCTATCAGATGGTGAACACGTTTCGTTATGAAACAAAACAAACCCGTTCCTTCATCCGTGTCCGAGAAATTCATTTCTTTGAAGCGCACACTGCGCACGCAGATGAAGAAGACGCTACTCGACAAATCGAACAAGATTTGCAAATCGTTGACAACCTCATGCACGACCTCTGTCTGCCTGTTATCAAAGCAAAACGCCCACTTTGGGACACCTTCCCAGGTGCGTGGTACACCATCGGAATCGATGCAGTCATGCCAAACGGGCGAACGTTACAAGTCGCATCGTGCCACCACTACCGTGATCAGTGGGCCAAGGCTTTCGACATCACCTATGAGAACCTCGATGCCCAGCAACAACACTGCCACCAAACTACCTACGGGATGTCGGAACGTCTGTTAGGTGCTGTTGTTGGTATGCACGGAGATGAAAATGGCCTCATTATGCCCCCAGCGGTTGCACCTTACCAAATTGTCATCTGCCCAATGATCAAGAAAAACTCTGATGTTGATACCGTTGCCGTGGCAGAAGAAGTTGCTCAAACCCTTCGTCGTCACGGCCTGCGTGTCAAGGTCGATGACCGTGATATTCGCTCTGGTCAGAAATATTACGATTGGGAAATCAAAGGTGTCCCATTGCGCCTTGACATTGGACCGCGTGACATTGCACAAGGCACGGCTTTTGCAGCCCGCCGAACCGGTGGAAAAGAACCGCTTCCTCTGGACAATATTACCGAGGCTTGCCTCAATGTGTTAGATGAGATTTCTGATGAACTGCGAAAGCGTTCGCAAGCTCACATGTCTGATGTCATTCAACCACTACCGCCGATCAGGCTCGTAGATGATGCCTACGTTCTCGAAGGCGAAGTCAAGGATGGCCACATCTACGAATTACCATTTGATGGAACCGATGCACATGCCGAAACCATCGAACGACTGACTGGATTTGCTTTCCTTGGTGATTCAACAGACGATTACGACGAGGCTCGTCCGTGCCACATGAGTGGAA
>DUIP01000094.1:0-4905 GCA_013330285.1 Candidatus Poseidoniaceae archaeon | reverse complement strand
GTGATTTGAAGCGAATCACATACCGAAGGAGGATGGATCCATATCCATGTCCCCATCCTTCATCATCTTCCGCATTTGCTTGTTGAGTTTGCGATTGCCACCCATGCCTTTCATCATTTTTCTCGACCGGTTCCATTGTGCGATAAGTTCCCGAACGTCTTTTTCGCGAACACCTGCACCACGTGCGACTCGACGGATGCGATCGGCTTTGATTTTTGCAGGTTCGTTTTTCTCCCATGCTGTCATGCTGTCCATGATGGTTCGATAACGATCCAGATTACCTTGCATGGCTTCTTTTTGCCCCTTCGACATAGCGCCCATCCCTCCAAGCATGTTTCCTGGAAGGAAGGACATGAGTTTGTCAATGGTGCCAACTTTCGACATCATTTCCATTTGCTTGTACATGTCATTGAGGGTAAAGCGGCCACTCATCAATCGTTGAGTGAGTCGCATGGCTTCCTCTTCATCCATGTCTTCGGGAGCTAAATCGATGAGGCCCTGAATATCACCCATGCCAAGAAGGCGAGAGATGAAGCGGTCGGATTCAAACTTCTCTAAATCTCCAATATTTTCGCCTACACCAATATGGACAATTGGAGCACCCGTTGCAGCTACAGCAGACAAAGCGCCGCCACCACGGGCGGTACCATCGAGTTTGGTAATGACAATGCCAGTCACGCCTGCAAGCGTGTGGAATGATGCGGCAACGGGACCTGCGGCTTGACCGACTTGTGCATCGATGACAAGCCAACGCTCATTGGCACGTGTTAATCCAGAAATTTGTTCCAGTTCGTCGACGAGTTCTTGATCCAATTGGTGACGGCCAGCGGTATCGACAATGACAAGGTCAGCCGCTGCACATGCTTTCAAGCCATTACGAACAATGGTTGGTGCATCCTTTGTTTCTGGTTCACCATAGACCTGAACCGAGGAGTCTTCGAGCAATTGAGAGAGTTGCGCATAGGCACCCGGACGGTGGACGTCAGCCTCGATTACGGCGACACGGAGTCCATGCTTACGACGGTACCATTCGGCAAGTTTGGCAGTGGTTGTGGTCTTACCCTGCCCGTACAGTCCCACAAGCAAGAGCGTAGCACCATGAGGCTGGAATTGGTGAGCAGGGCCGAGGAGCCTCACCAGTTCAGTGTAGAGAATATTCATGGCATGGGTTTGAAGTGTGATTCCTGGCCTAGGTTGCTCTTCTCGTAACCTTGATTCCATCCTCTCGACGATTTCTTTGGTTTGACGGACGTTGAAATCTGCTTCCTGAAGTGCACGACGAAGGCTGCGAGTCATCTCTCGAAGTTCTTCATCATCCAACTTCCGCTTGCTCTTGAGCAACCCGATGGAGCGGAAAATACCCCTAGAAAGGCCTTCGAGTGCCATGACTCAGCGAATCCGCTTCTCCATTTCAACCCACGCATGAGATTTGCTGCATCAATCCTGATCAAGTGGGACATCAAGATGCAAGACATCTCCCTCGAGTTTTGCTGAAACCTTGCTCGCTTTTGTTGGAACAGAAGTAACAACCTCACGTTCCCGACCGTTTAATCCAACATAGAGAATACCGTCCTCACTTCGAAGAGAAAGTTCCTCTCGAGCGATGCCAGGATAATGGAGTGAAATTCGTTCGACATCACCATCAATATTCCTCGTCATACCACGATGTATAGAATGTTGAAGCGATGTTCCAATACCGTGTGGACCGAGATCACTCGGATGTGTTTTGACTTCACCATAGAGGCGAATTCCAACTTCACGGAGCGCTTCAATTCCTACCACTTCATCATCAAGAAGTTCCATTGTGGCAATGTTCACCTCTGGCATTTCAGTTCTCAATTCCTCAACACGTTCTAATTCTGCTGCACGCCGGTGGGCAAGGAATGGGTGATCAAATTCTGGAGTCAATCGGTTGACGAGGCAATTCGGCACAGGCAATTTGTATTCAGTAAGTGATGCATGAGCCCTTAATGTTTCATTGATTCCCATTCGTTCAGGAATTGTGACCAGGGTAAACGACGTAATGGATTCGTTCGAGAGCACTCGACGAACATGGAGGACACGACGTCGAAAGCGCTCCAGTTCTTCTTTCATCGCATCACTTTCCTTTCGCCCAAACAGCATTGAGCGCAAGCCTCCCGAAACACGCATCATTCGAATGATCTTGTCTGACCATGATTCGATCAGTTCGGGAAGGGAAAGAAATCTGAGGGTATGGCCGGTGGGTGCGGTGTCAAAGACGATAACGTCCCATGTGGGGTCTTCGACATGGCGGAGCAATTCATCAAAGGCAAGAGCTTCATCGAGGCCTGGAATGACCATGTCTGATGCTTTTACTTCATCTCGCATTGCATCCATTTCTTCCTTTGCATTTGGTTCAAGCATCATGCTTAATCCACCCAAGCCGCCAAGGCCGCCGCTCCCATTCATACCGTTCATCATTTCACCCATCTTCGGTAGGACGGAGGAAATTTTGGATTCTGGGTCCATTTCTAATCCGAAAAGTCCCGGTACACCCTCAACCGGGGTTGGCGTTGAATCCAGTTCGACATCGAGAGAATCAGAGGTTGAGTGAGCTGGATCGCTTGATACAAGGAGCACGCGAAGACCTGCATCAGCTAACCATACAGCGGTTGCAGCAGAAGTTGTTGTTTTGCCAACGCCTCCTTTCCCACCGAACAAAAGCAGTCGAGCCATGAGGTGCGCTACTCATCGAGGTCTTTGAATCCAACGCCATTCTCAAATTGAGGCAACGCTTTGATGAAGGGTAATGGTTAGGCAGGCACATGGCCTCGACCTTCTTTCTGTTTCAGGCCGCAGCGATAACATCGCTGATTGGCATGACCCTTGGATGGCGAGGTGTCATGACAAAATACTCTGGATTCTATGATTTGCCAACCGCTTGGAGCAACGTATTTTGGGGCATCCTTCTCGGAGGGATATACGCCTCGCTTTCCCACAATTTCATACTTTTACCGTATCTTGAATTCGTTGCAGACAATACAAACGCTGTTGTCAATCCAGTGAATTTGCTCATCTTATGCCTGATGGCGTCCGTGGGTGCACACTTACTGTTGAGGCGGGAACGAGTCCGATCCGGATCTTCCCAACCAACAAGCGGTTGGGCCTTGGGTTTAGCCATTGGAGCAATGGTCGGCATGGTTCATCTGTACAGGGTGTACGAAATCCAATCATCGCTTCTCAGCCCGACGCTATGGGCTACAGTTGTTGGATTTGGCCTCTTTGCGCCTCGAACGGAGGCTTTGATTTGCTGTTTTCATGGACAACTGATGCTTGAAGGAAGACGTTGGGGTGCTGTTCTGCGTTCGACATTCTGGCGTTGTGCATACCTTGTGATGTTTGCTTATGCAGTTGTGGATCCCCTCGCCTGGGTGTTTATCATTCCGTTCGCATTACTGGTGAACAGAAAAGCCGACGAATGGATTTGGGATTCAATCCCTAGCGAAGGTAAAAAGCGCCTCCGTAAGATGTGGGCGCGACAAGTTCGTGAGAAACTTGCAGCCGAAATGGATGCCAATAAAATTGGCAATTGAGTAAGTAGATATTTACTCGTCGCATAGAGCGATGATTGGCCCTCAAAACGTGGTTCTTTTGAATTAAGCATTTATGGGGCGTTCCGCACACAACGGTTATACAACGCCCGCTCAGCCTTACACCCATGGGTTCCTGCCCTTATTGCCGAAGTGTCACCTTACCGGGCGACACAATTTGCTATTCATGCGGTCGCGTGTTGGCAAATCTTCACTCGAAGCAATTCGCCTTGGAACAACAATTCAACAGTGGCTCTGCAGAAACCACCTACAAAATGACGAATAGGCCTACCGCACCAGGCGTCATACAAACGCATACAGGGCGATCAAAAAACATCATGAAGCGAACACGAAACAAATCGCGAATGATCGTCATGGTGATTTTTATTGCCTTTGTCTTCACATCTCCAACTGTTCAAGAAGCATCCATTGCTCAATTTGCTGCGGTCAAGGAATCTGTCCTCTTACAGGCAGCTCCGTTCCATCTCTATCCGATTGAAACGACGTATTCGGTAGCGAAAACAATCGAAGTCGTCAACAATGGTGGTGAGGGTTATCTGATGGAAAATATAGTCATCCCGCCTGATGTAAGGTCGCTCAATGGTTCCAACACCCATTTCGAATACACCGATGACTCGCTTGCTATGCCGACACAGAGCGTTCAAAAAATCACTGCACTGACGATGACAATCGACAATACCGAGGTGTTTAACATTCCTTTGAATGGACTGCCAACACGTACGGTCGAGGATAAAATTATCACGAATAACGGACATGAATTATGGTGGCCAGGCAGTGGCGACGGGAATGACTTCTGCAGTGTTGGAGCCTGCGTTAAAGTGAAGCTGAACCTTGATCCAGGCCAATCCTCATCGTTTGTGTTCACAATCACACTCACAAGCACAGCCTATTCGTGGTGGGATTCTGGACGTGTTGATTCACGAATCAATGGCATTGATAGCGGCATCAGTATGGACAACAGTGGGACCTTTGATGACGTCTCACTTCGAGATGCCTTTGGAGATGCCCAACAATATCGAAGCGCAAAGTGGTATGATCGAGGCGTTAGCCCCGTCCTTGACAGTCGATCCCTTGGCGGCTGGGCCATCAATGCACAACATGAAGAAGTGATCGAAGTAGCAAATCAAATCAGTCAAAGTCTTCCCGAAGGCGAGACTGACAACGCCTATGGCTATGCACGGGCTGCTTTTGACTATCTCCACAAGCATGCAACCTATGACAAGCAGGCGCCGATTATTGCTCGCAGTGGGCCAGAATGCCTTGCAGCCGGAACGGGGGATTGTGACGAACAAACCAACGCCTTCCTTTCCTTGTTGCGGGTCAAGAACCTACC
>DUIP01000178.1:3785-11170 GCA_013330285.1 Candidatus Poseidoniaceae archaeon | reverse complement strand
TGGTAAATCGCTGAGCCAGTCTTCACCTCGTTCAACTCTGGAATGAAGTTCCTTCTTGACTAGAATTTCGAGAAGTTGTGAAATAACTTCGTTTGAGACAGGAGAATCTTGCTTGAGTTCGGGCGTCATTTGGACAACGTTATGGGCGAGTGTTCCAGAACCGAGGTTTGCCTCAACAGAGGATACAGAGAGTCCGTCGATCAGTGGTTCATCATCATCATCATCCATGAACATTGCAAGTGGGTCTGAATGTACCGCATTCGATTGGACTTGTTGGGGTTGTGCTTGGGGTGCAGAAGGGCGTACTGCGCCTAATTCTGCAAAAATATCAATCTCTTCTTCAATGACCTCTTCAGGTGCAGATTCCCATGGTCCCATCATGCTATCAACCCCGTTTCTTCACTTCATAGTACATCAAAGGATGTTTTTCTCTGCCCATTTTGTTTGACGTCAAAACCAAACGAAGAACCGATAGATTATCATCGAAGAAGTTCCTCTTGGCAGCCAAGTATCAAAGGGGCCGACGGATTCGATTGGGTTGAAGCACATGGCAATCAAATGGGCATCATCATCAGTTTTCTGGGCGACTTCGCTCATTCTTCTGTTGAGTGCGCCAAGCATCTCGAGCGTCCCCAGTGGGGTTGGTCAAGTTGGAAACGAAGGATGCATTTGCCACGGCGGGGTTTCGGCCGAAACCCTGGTTGAGCTCAAAGGTTTACCAACCGTTTTCGAATCCAATACGACATACAACCTCTCGATCGAAATTGAGAGTGACATTGACCGGTTGGCTGAACAACATCAAGGTGGGTTTAGGCTGCTCATCAAAGGGGGCGGAACTGTAATCTTTGAGGACATCAATGAAGTTCAATACTTGGAAGAAGGATGGACGCATCGCTCCAATGGCACCTATCAACGCTCTTGGAATCTCACGTGGACATCACCAAGCAATTCCACAGACCCTATGGAATTCACTCTTGTTGGAAACGCTGTCAATGGAAACCAACAATCGAGCGGCGATGCGTGGGGGTTGTTTAGCAAAACCATCGCCCATGTGGATGGACCACCAGTTGAACAAGCCCCAATGAACCAAACTGACATCGATTCATTTGACCACTTGATCTTCGCAATAGGCATCCTTGCCCTTGCTTACTTCTTGCTTAGAACACTCAAGTGAATTCAATTGACGAATTCGATATGGCGATTTTGAAGCGCTCGCAATTGCCTGTTTTCACTCGCACCATGAATCTGGTCACTCTTCACTCCAGTCAAGACAAGCATGACCCGAATTTCATCGCCCAATTCCTCGCGTACAGCAGCGCCCCAAATGACTTGGGCGTGAGGTGAGATTTGATCGGTGATGATTTTGGCACATTTCTCAGCCTCTCCAAGGGTAAGGCTCGGCCCGCCAACAACATTGATGAGGGCGCCTCGCGCATCGGATGAATCAATATCGAGCAATGGTGAATGCATTGCTTCCTCAGTCGCTGCTTCAACACGGCCAGGGCCGCTCGCCTCTCCCAGGCCAATCATAGCCACACCGCTTCCAAATTGAATGACGGAACGAAGGTCCTCGAAATCGAGGTTCACCATGCCATCGGTGGTGAGCATCTCTGCAACTCCAGTAATAGAACGCACAAGCAGTTCGTCGCCAACTCTGAATGCATCCCCAATAGGAAGATCCTTGACGCCTTCAATTTCGAGCAATCGCTCGTTCGGGATGACCAAAATGGTGTCACAGTGTTCACGCAAGCGCTCCAATCCCCACTCAGCGTTCTGCTTTCGTAGAGCCCCTTCTGAATTGAAAGGGTATGTGACCACTGCAATTGTCATCGCTCCTTGTTGCTTTGCAAGTCGAGCGATGTGACCAGCAGCACCAGTCCCAGATCCTCCACCCATGCCTGCGGTGATGATTGCGAGTTGTGTGTCATTGGTGATTCGGCGTAGAGCAGGTTCGGACTCTAATGCCGCAGCCTCGCCTTTCGTCGGGTCGCCACCGGCGCCTCGCCCTCGTGCCGTTCTTCCAATCAACACCTTTTCTTCGATCGGTGACATCAACAATGCTTGGGCATCTGTGTTGATGGCGTATCCAGTGACGTATGAATTCTTGAACAAGCGTTCATCGAATAATCGGTTGACAGCATTACAGCCAGCGCCACCAACACCGTACACTCTGATCCTTGGTTGAAGGGATTCGAGAAGGGCTTGCAGCTCAACTTCAGAATTTTCATTCATCGGCGGAGCGACGGTATTCGCTGCTGCCTGTTCTGCTTCTGACAGTTCCAAGACCCGTTCAACAAGATGTCGCATGCTGCTTTCCTTGTTGATGTGACCTTGAATGTGCCGCACCTTGAATGGGCCAAAATGGCCTTTTCAACGGGGGCATTCAATCGCGGAGACCTTCTTGTGTGACTTGGTAGACACACTCACCATCTGGCAAATTCGGGGAGTCGACGAGTCGAGCAATCCGACGTCCAGCCTTTGCCTTGCGCAAGTAGAGTCTGAAGGTTGATGCGTGAGCAAGCACGTGGCCACCGATCGGCTTTGTCGGGTCGCCCCACATTGCATCAGGCTTTGAGTGAACTTGGTTGGTGACCAAGACCAATGCGTTGTTGACGTCTGCAAGTTGCTTCAAGTCCTTGAGGTGCCGGTTGAGCTTCTGCTGTCGATTTGCAAGCATTCCTCGTCCGATGTATTCTGCACGGAAATGGCTGGTGAGTGAATCGACAATGATCATCTTGACATTGAGTCCTTTGCTCATGCGCTTGATTTCATCAACAAGAAGCATTTGGTGAGCAGAATTGTACGCTCGTGCAACATGGATTCTTGCCAACACAGCATCGGGGTCAAGCCCGTGACCGCGTGCCATTTGAGTGATACGCTCAGGCCGGAATGTGTCTTCAGTGTCGATGTAAAACACATCGCCATCGAATCCGCCTTCGCTCATTGGGAGGGTGCAGTTGACGGCCAATTGATGACCAATTTGGGTTTTTCCACTTCCAAAGGCACCGTAGACTTCAACCAGGGCTTGGGTTTCGAATCCACCGCCAAGCAAGTCGTCGATCGATTGAACCTTGGATGAGAGTTTCAAAACCTCACGTCGGCGTTCGAGGAGCGCTCCACCAGAGACGAATCCACCAATGTTGGCCATCTTCTTAGCAGCAGCGATAATTTTTGTAGCCACAGCTTCACCAAGTTCGGCTTGGTCCGCAAGATCACCAGGGGACATCACGGCAAGGGCAAGGAGATCGTCAAATCCAGCTTCGCGCAGTTTCTCAGCGGTCGCAGGTCCGACGCCAGGTAAGTCGTCGATTTTGACCTCAGGGGCCTCCTCTTCGGTCGCCATTACTTTCACTGGCTCCTCTTGAGGGTCTTCATTGTTTTCAATTTCTATCTTCGCTTTTTTCTTCGATTTGGTCGCCATTTCTGTTCACTTCCAACCCCATCTGGGTCGGCGAGTGTATATCAAAGAATGAACGGCGGCGCGAAAAATTAATCGCTTGAAACCATCGTGTTAGCGATTTATTTCAAGGCGCAGTGGCCTCTTTAGTTCACTTTCACTTTAGATTTACAAGTTGTGAAAGTGAATCCGGCTTGCTCAAATTCGCACACATTAGGGGGTGCTTTCATCGGTAGGAAACGGGTTCGTTGCGCTTTCTTCAGCAGCATAGGCAATGGTAACAATGTGTGAGACATCAACATTTTCTTGGTCCTGATTCAATCCTACTTCGAGCGTCCAAACTCCTGCCATAGGGGCGAACTCATTGTGAGCCCAGGTTCCTTCTTGGCCATCAGCAAGTTGCTCAGGCGGCGATTCAGCCGCAGCATCCCCCTCACTGTTGTTGAGGTACCAGGTGACGGTGACTGGCGATCCACCAAATCCACCTAAGTTGGAAGGGTTGGTAACGGTTGAATCTATTTTGATTTGCTCAGGAAGTTGACATTCACAGTCGGGCGTTGCATCGATGTTCATTGTTCGTGGGTCTGTCGTCGTACTATCGGTCCAAGTGATTTCCTTATCGATCCTGATCGTGACGTTCTCGAAGCGCTCGTTGCCCTCGGCGTCGATGGCACCAACAGCAGCAGAGAACATACCGTGGGTTAGGTATGTGTAGCTGATTTCACTCGTATCTGCAGCATTGATGGTGACAGGGTTTGATCCATCTCCAGGATCATAGACGAAGGACGAGATGTCACCTTCGCTGGATTTGGTGTATGAATAGTCAAACACAACTTCGACCCCTTGTTCAGAAACCTGTTGATTGTTTTGAATGGTTTCAGTGATGGTTCCCGCTGTCGTTTCGTAGTAGACAACGAGTGAGATTGGCCCAACATCTTCTTCGTCATCAGCGCCACCAAGGCAACCTGAGGCAAACGCCGCAACAAGCACCGCACACATGAGGAGCGGTCGAACAACTTGCGGGCGCATATGTTGTAGACGAGGTCCTCCTTCATGAAATCACCACCTATTTCGAAAATTCCTTCATTGAGCCTTCATCGTGGATTTTGACCACACGTTGGCATCGGTGGTTTGAAAGCAGGGAAGGTCGGCGCTTTGGTTAACGAGGTGGGGTAGTCTGGATATCCCGTCGGGCTCATAACCCGGAGATCGGTGGTTCAAATCCATCCCTCGTTACCAATCAACAGACTAACTGTACTCGTAATAGTCATGTTTTGGTGTGAGCGAATCAAGTGCGCTTTGCAAACGTGCATTGGCAGCGGCTTCACCACGCATAATGGCTGCTTTCTCATCCTCAATTCGTTGCGCTTGGGCGGCACATAATGATGAATTTCCAAGCCCATGAGGTACAGCTCCAAGCAACGCTTCAGCCACTTGACCTGCATCAACGGGGGCGCTTCCCACGGGTTCTAGCATGAACGTGCCTCCAGTGTGAATGACTGGACCAGCCGCTTGACAACTGAGGGCTAACCAATCGATTAATTTCGCTTCATAACCAATGTACCTGCAGGCATCAAGTGCTGCAGAGAGGTTGCCAGGTGCCAACTTTTCTGCCTTGGCGTAGGCTTTTCTCGCAGCTCGTTTTTTGCCTCCTGAAGCAAGCACGTTGCCGGCTCGATGTTGATCTTCAGCCTCAGGTGTCATTTGGTCAATCAGGTGTGGCGCTCCATGACGAAGGATTTTGACAAGTTTCTTTCGTTCTTTTAGAAGAATGTGGACGCTCGCAACAGCGCGAACCCCCTTACCTCTTGCCACAAGAACATCGCAAAGAATCCGAAGTCCTTTGACCAGCATGATTTGGTCGTCAGCAGAGCGTTTTTTCCGAGCGAGAAACATCTCTGTAAACTGCATGGCCATGACTTCGGACATTTCCATTCGCCCGTCGAGGATGTAGCGCTCAAGTTGAATGAGCGTTTGTGCGGGGTCGTTCATTCCAAACATGGCAGCATCTCAGGGGTATGCCTCCCACCTATTGATGCCTTTGTATCGGCGTTTCAGGCCCATTGTCAAGGTGGAAGTAATAACGGACAGGTCATAGCGCAGGCATGGAATCGCCACGAATCTTCGCAGTGACTGGGACGCCGGGCTGTGGCAAAACCACACTTTGTGCTCTGCTTGGCGAACAAGGTTATTCGGTCGAATCGGTGATCGATTTAGCGGCACGCTTCGACTGCCTTGGCGAGGAAGACGTCAGTGATGGAGCGGCTCCTGTCGATGTTCACAAGTTGGCTGACGAATGGTTTGATGAATCAAACGATACGATGTTTGTCGACGGGCATCTGTCCCACTTGCTGGAAATTGATGCCATTGTTTTGATCCGATGCCACCCAGATCATCTCAAGCAGCGACTTGAAGCGCGAGGCTATGATGAGCGTAAAGTGCAATCAAACGTGGAGTGGGAAATGATTGCAGGTACATGGTCTGAAATTCTCGAGTTTGAACTCGATGTACCCATTTTGGAAATTGATGGAAGTGCGACTTCAGATGTTGAACTCATGTCGGAAGTACTTCAGTGGATTGAAGATGGTTGTCCAAGCGACGGTGTCGAAGCAACCGCTGCAGAAGCGATTGATTGGTTGGCTTGACCACCCAAAGAACAAACACCCCCCACCAAAGCAGACCCTTCGATTGCAATGGCATTAGAGAAACTTCGAAGTTCGTGGGAGCGCATGGTTGACCCTGTAGTCGACTCAATTTCTACCTGGAAACCCTCCACCCTGACATGGATTGCCTTACCGATTGGTGTTCTTGGTGGATTATCTGTTTTGATGGCTCCAAATGACACCTATGGCGCAAATATGTTGTTCGGAGGGGCAATTTTGATCGGATTTGCAATGGTGCTCGATGCGCTTGACGGGCCACTGGCTCGGCGAACGGGCCAAGTCACACGGTGGGGCGATTACCTCGACCATACCTTCGATCGGCTTCTTGACATCATTTGGACGGTGTGCTTAGCAGGTTCTGTGTTTGTAGGCGACTTCACCCTTGGCCTCCTTGCTGCGTTGTTGACCCTGCTCGGCTCCTACATGGGCACGCAAGCCCAAGCGGTTGCCGGAACTCGTAATTATCGAGGGTTTTCTCGTGCAGATCGGACCATTCTTGCTCTTGTTGCGCTTGTTCTGATGGGCGTCTTCATTCATCTTGAGGTTGAAAGTTTTGGAATGTTCCCAGGCGTTCTTGATCACATTGAGATCAACCCAATCAGCCTTGCTGTCGTCATTTCCGCCTTTGGAGGGCTTTGGACCTTTTTGATTCGGTTTGTACAAGCAAAGCATGAGATCTCCCAAATCGACCGGGATACCCCTCTTCCCCAACCAAATCAAAACGAAGAATCTGAATGATTCCGCCACCCCTACGGGGTGCACCGAACCGCTCAATTGCCTGCTTTAGAGGCGGCATACTCATAACGGTAGCATGCTACAAGAGCATTGATGACAGACCAAACGTTCGGTAAAGGCACTGAAAGGAAAGCAGTTTTCCTCGTGTTGTGTATGGTGCTCGCCATCATGCCACTCTCCAATGTCGCGGCAGAGGACCTTGGCAATCCAAGCAACCTCCAAGCACAAGATATCAGTGCAATGTTTGACCCTTCCAGTGAAACGACAACCATCACATGGCGAAACATCGACTACGATGGTTCAGTGTTGCAGGGGCTCTTCTCCGCCACCTACAACGTCTACCGTTCTGCGAGCCCAATCAACCAGTCTTCAATTGGTTCCCTTACCCCATTTGTTGACGGGATCATCGCTTGTTCTTCGGTCGAAGTTCTCAATGATGCGTTCAAGTGCCGCGGTCTCAACGGCACAGTCGACTATCACACCGCCTCATTCTTGGTTCCACCTGGCGTCAATGGTACATTCCATTATGCAGTAACAACAACCCTTGGCGATGGGACTGAACTGTTTGATTTGGACATCAACGCCTCGGT
>DUIP01000178.1:3084-3416 GCA_013330285.1 Candidatus Poseidoniaceae archaeon | reverse complement strand
CCAATCCGCACACCGTACAACCTTGTGGCAGACTTTGACCCAGAGCGCAGTGTCACGAGTTTGTCATGGGTCAACTACAACGACATCTTCCCAATTCTCCCAGAAACTGGCGATGATGCTTACCAAATTAACATCTGGCGCACAGACTATCCAATCACTCGGGCGAACGGTGCTGATATGCTTTCGACCACCGTGCCCATTGCGACCTACTCAGCCGGTACTTCCTCGGTTGAACTCACCATCCCAGAGAGCACCGATCGGGACGCCTACTATGCAGTGACCT
The DNA here is from genome assembly GCA_013330285.1 of Candidatus Poseidoniaceae archaeon. Lineage (GTDB taxonomy): Archaea > Thermoplasmatota > Poseidoniia > Poseidoniales > Poseidoniaceae > MGIIa-L1 > MGIIa-L1 sp8160u. Next base: position 3,133 of record DUIP01000178.1, on the reverse strand, counting down.
ACTTGCTGCCAAATTGGACGGCTCCAGGCGAAGATTACCAAGATGTCCG
>DUIP01000178.1:0-2716 GCA_013330285.1 Candidatus Poseidoniaceae archaeon | reverse complement strand
TGGTTGAAGATAACATGCCGCCTTCACAAGTCGGAATCATGTATGCAGAATTCGTTCCTAGCCCTAACTCTGGTGGTGGAACGACAACCATCACATGGACCGATGTGCCAGATGAAACTGGTGAATCGTACCGTATTTACATGTCAGGGAATCCGTTTTCCACGATCCTCAGTTCCAGCGTGCAAATGATTGCCACCGTCTCTGAAGGCGTAGGATCCTACCAATATGAAGTCCCAATTGGGCGACTTGGCTATGCAAATTACTGTGTCGTCACCGTCGATCTCTACGGCGTGCTTGATACCAACACAACCGTGAATTCTTGCCAAGAGTCGGTCTTTGAAGATGCATTCACTCCATGGATTGCCGAACCAACACAAGTCCATGCTGAGTTCATCGGGGAACGCACCACTCGGGTCACCTGGCAAGATCAACTCGGAGTTGAGGGCGAGCGGTATCACATTTGGCGGTCCAACTTCCGCGTGACGGGTGCAGAATTCGTTGCCAATCAATCCATGGAATGGCTCGGCTCCGTGAGCGACGGTGTGGGCTTTTTCGATGTGCTTCTTGACGCGGACATTCTTCGAGACAATGCTCACTATTACGTGACAACAGAGGCACTCTATGGCCACATCAATGGCACCTACATGGACACCCGTCTGAATCAAAATCACTACGGCCCAATCTCCGAAGACACCCGCGCTCCAAATCCAGCTCGGATTAAGGAAGCCACATCACTCGGGGCACTGAATCAAATCACCTTGGAATGGTTCAACGAGCCAGACGTCAATGAAGGCTACGAAATCTGGCGCCATTACGGAGCTCCTTTCGGTGAAAATGAAGATCAAATTGGCAACATTGGCGATGATGGCTGGGAATTCGTTCTTGGTGACATCTCCCCCGGTGAAAGCACTGACAGCACTCTTGTTCGCCAACTACCAATCCCTGCTGGCGTCGATCGTGATGTTTGGTATGCGGTCATTATTGAAGACCAATGGAGCAATCAAAACCCTGAGATGTTCAATGGTATTGGTGGTAACGCCGTGAAAATTAACGAGGACACGAAGTTCCCAGTCGCAAGCATGATTTTGCTTGATGAAGATGGATCAGCATTCCAAAGTCCATCCCTGGTTTCAGGCTCCTATGTCGTTCAAATGGAGATTGATGAATACCTCCAAGGTAACCCATCCGTGAACATCACCACCATCGCAGGAGGCGATATCTCTGGTGGAGAAATCGAAATGAACATGATTGCCGACAACAACAACGACCCAGATCGTGGTCCAGTCTATGCCTTCGAGTTCTTCGTTAGCCAGTCCACAATTGCAGGCGACATGGTCATCGAACTGATTATGGAAGATGAATCTGGAAACACCATCAGTCAAACCTGGACCGATCGGGCAGTGGACGCTAAGCGGCCGACTGTGGAAATTTATTCTCCCTCCTCTGGTAATGACGGCTCGAAGTACCTCTACGGAGATTCGATCCAAGTTCTTGCAGGAGCGACCGATGACGTGATGATCACCTCGTTCCAGTACAAGTTCACCTACAACTACGGTACCGGCAATTCTCAAACGACACCTTGGTCAGAATCGACCACAGTTACCGACCTCGACGGTGATAGCCGTTCGATGGTCCTTGACATGGAATTCTCATCAGGAAACTTCGAACCTGGACAACACGCCGTGTTTGTCCGGGCAGTTGACTCCGCAGGAAATGAAGTGTCCAAGAGCGTGGTGTTCGTCGTCGATCAGTGTCGAAATCGTTTGGATGGTACAACATCCTGTAATTACGTCGAATCCCTTCAGCCGGAGCCAGAACCAATCGTCATTACCCCATCAATGTCGGATCCACCGTATGTGTTGGTCTGGGTTCTTACTGGTGTCTTTGTCATGTCCTTGATCGTCATGGCCCTCATCATTCAAACCAGTATGTCTGGTCCAAAGAAGAAGAAATCGAAGGGCGATGAAGATGGTGAAGATGATGATTGGATGTCTGAATTCATCGGCACGACGCAAGATCTTGACATGGCCGCGGTCACTGATACGAGTGGCGGCGAAAAGAAGGAAGTTCCAGAAGTCGCCGAAGTTGAGGAAGAGGATGATCCGTTTGCAGTAAACGTCGTTCAACGCAAGACACGCAACAAGAAGGCCGCAGTCGAAGAAGAGGACGACGATGACGATGACGATGACATGTTCAACTGGAATGACGATGACGACGATGACGATGACGACGAGGAGGAGGAAGAATCTGCTCCAGTCGCGAAGAAGCGAACCGTAGGTCGTCGCGCAGCACCACGTAAGGCACCAGCCCGCCGAAAGGTTGGGCGTGCAAAAAAGGATGATTGACGCTCCAGTTTATGCGGTGACCTCAAGGCCTCTTGCAGGCTGCAATTGAGCATGGGCGATTCCGCAACTTCGAATGAAGCCACCAAAGACGAACTTTCACAACACGCCGAGGTTGCTTTTGACAACCTTGTTGATTCATTCAATCCGATGAAAAATAAACTCAACTGGCTCTTACTTGCTGCTCCAGTTGCTCTCTACATGAACCACCAGCACAACGTAGCTCTTGCGTTTATCTTCTCAATGGTTGCGATCATGCCATTGGCATTCCTTATGGGCAAAGCAACCGAAGAGATTGCGTTGCGAACAGGAGAAGCGATTGGCGGTCTTCTCAACGCCACCTTTGGAAATGCAGTGGAGATGATTATCGCAGG
>DUIP01000182.1 GCA_013330285.1 Candidatus Poseidoniaceae archaeon | reverse complement strand
GAGCGTGAAGATGAACGGTTGACGTTCTTGAGGCACCCGTTCCAAGCTGCCTGTGCAGCGGCAGCAGCAGTTACGACGTTGATGGTCTTGGCCGGGCTCTTCTCAACTTCACCGACCCTTGGCGTGATGAGTGACATGCCCCTTCGCTTCGCCTCAGCCATAGCGTTCTCTTTGTTTGATGCAGTGGTACTGTTCGTCTTGTTTGGCATGGTGCTCTGGCCTTTGCTAAGGCCGGGGCTGGCCGCAATGAAAAGCATTGAACATCCACAAATCGCAACCATGTCAGCGATGATCGCCGCCGCAATGACGGCCATTGTCTTCTACATCGCAGCGCTGTGGACCTATGAATCAGTTCTTTGGGGTGCCTCATGGCCTGGCGTTGTTTGGACCATGGGCAATAATGGACGCTATATCACCCTCTTGTTTATTCCAATTGTATTGCTGTTGAAACATCTCAACCAAGCAGCTGGTGCGCCGACCTTTGAATCGCCCGGCCCAGCACTCAAGACCATCGCCATCACGCTCGCGCTCTTGCTTCCACTGAGCCTTCTTGCTGGAATCCACGGGCAAACCATGTGGACCGATGAGGCTGCAGATGCAATGAGCCTTGAAGAGAACGAACACTTCCTATTTGTCTCAGACGCCACCCTTGGTATGCACTGGTTGTACACCTTCTTCGAACCACTTGATGCTGAACAGAACAACATCACGGGTCACTGGCGATCTGTTGACATCAACTGGGTTGATGCTCTTGACCAAGAGTTGTCGCATGTTGAGACAATCGTTCTGGCTCCGGAAGTTGACAACGTTCCCACTGGGTGGGTTGTTGAATCAACAGGAGAAGTCGATCTTCTCAACGGTGGGGGCGAGTGGCGCGTGTTGACGCGCACTTGACCTCAAGCGTTCTTGTCAGCTTGGACTTGGGTGCGCACATCTTGTGCGGCAGCCTTTGCGGCTTGCATAGCCTTGCGGACACGAGTTCCAGCAGCGGCGTTACCCTTGTCGTGCTTGACAGCATCAACAAGTGCGGCAGTTAAATCATCAATCATCGTTTGAACCATAGCCTCGACGGACATATCCCTCGCCCTGTCAAATCGGTCTTTATCTCTTATGCCGGTATTTGTTGAAATGGCTCTTCAAGAAACGCATCACAGCGAGCCGAGCACCGTTTTTTGGAGTGAAATGCAGCGCAACCGGCAAGAAACTGCGACGCGAGCAATGCGAGGGGTTGAAAACCCCGAGGTTGGAGGGGGGGTCAAGGAGGGGCATGAGATGCGCTTTGGTGTTCGAGGTACGCTACCTGACCCAGACCCTGTGGCTACGCAGGAATGGATCGACTCAATCTTGGCCGTCCGCGACCAAATTGGTGAGGAGGAAGCACGACGCTTGTTGCTCTCGACCGTGGGCGCCGCCAAGGATGCAGGCGTTGAGATTGACGTTGTCAACACGCCTTACATGAACACCATTCACCCAGACTCCCAAGGCGCCTATCCTGGCGATTTGGACCTCGAAACCCGCCTCCACGGCATCATTCGATGGAATGCTATGATGGTGGTCACTCGGGGCAACAAATACTTCGAAGGCATCGGGGGCCACATCTCTACCTACGCTTCAGCATCCCATGCATGGGAGATTGGATTCAACCACTTCTTCCGAGGAAAAGATGGCGCAGGCCAAGGCGATCATCTCTATTGGCAAGGCCACGCTTCACCCGGAATCTATGCACGAGCCTGGCTTGAAGGTCGATTGACGCATGAACAAATGGAAGCGTTCCGACAAGAAACAGGTGGTAACGGACTGTCCTCTTACCCCCATCCTCGCTTGATGCCCGACTTCTGGGAATTCCCAACCGTCAGCATGGGCCTTGGTGCAATGACGGCGATTCATCAGGCTCGCTTCAACCGCTACCTCGAAGATCGTGGACTTGTTTCCACCGCTAATTCTCGAGTGTGGTACACCATGGGCGATGGCGAATCAGACGAGCCAGAATCCCTTTCGCAACTTTCACTCGCAGGCCGCGAAGGTCTCGACAACATTGTCATGACCATGAACTGCAATTTGCAGCGCCTTGATGGCCCGGTTCGCGGCAATTCAAAGATCGTTCAAGAATTGGAAGGCCGATTCCGTGGTGCAGGCTGGAACGTCATCAAGGTCCTCTGGGGCAGCAGTTGGGACGAGTTGTTTGCTCGCGACAACACCGGTGCATTGGCCGCTCGCCTTGACGCCCTTGTGGACGGTGACGAACAGCGCATCATGACGGCCGATGGCGCAACAATCCGAAAGGATCTGTTCAATTCAGAAGAACTCCAAGCGCTCGTAGCGCACCTCAGTGATGAGCAGCTGGTCGATTTGTGTGCAGATGTTGGAGGCCATGATTTCCTCAAACTCCATGCGGCTTACGCCCAAGCAACCGCCCACAAAGGCCAGCCAACCGTGGTGCTGATTCGCACCATCAAAGGGTATGGACTTGGGCCTGCCTTTGCCGGTCGCAACACCACGCATCAAAAGAAAAAGGCCGACATGGAAAGCATGCAGTACATGCGTGACGACCTTGGATTGTCCTTTAGCGATGAAGATTTGGAATCCTATCCATACGTCATGCCCGAGGATGTGCCAGAACTTGTCGCCTATGCCAAAGAGCGCAGGGCTGCCATGGATGGATTCATGCCAAGCCGCACCGTTCCTGAGTTCGATTTGACGCTGCCAGCCGAGGCTGCGTACGCTGAATTCGATGAAGGCACCAAAGGAAAGATGCAAGTCTCGACAACCATGGCCTTTGTCCGAATTTTGCGCGCCCTGATGAAGGACAAGGACTTCGGTGAGCGAATCGTTCCAATCATTCCAGACGAAGCGCGAACCTTCGGTATGGACCCGTTGTTCGCCGAATTCGGAATCTATCACCCGGATGGTCAGTTGTACAAACCGGTGGACCACAAAGTGCTGATGAAGTACAAGGAATCTGCCAAGGGCCAACTCTTGGAAGAAGGGATCAATGAGGCTGGAGCAACATCAACCTTCATCGCTTCAGCGACATCCTTTGCTACCCACCACTATCCGACCGTACCGTTCTACACGTTCTACTCGATGTTCGGATTCCAACGTGTGGCCGACCTTATCTGGTCTGCAGCAGATCAGCGAGCCCGCGGTTTCCTCATGGGCGCCACCTCTGGGCGCACCACACTCAACGGCGAAGGCTTGCAACATCAAGACGGCCATTCCTTGCTGATGGCCCACACCAACCCTGCTGTGCGAGCCTGGGACCCGGCCTTCGCTTACGAACTTGCAACCATTATTCGACACGGCATCGATGAGATGTACGGCCAAGACATGGACGTCATTCACTACGTGGC